>CAYUEI010000019.1:21169-23929 GCA_964443445.1 uncultured Prolixibacteraceae bacterium
CCACATGGTTTTGTTGATGCTGGTAACGGATTACCGTTTTTATCAACAAGAGCATCATTTTTAGAATAATCAGCCCATGCGTTATTTTCATTAACAGTTGATACATAGCTAATTTGGTAATTTCTTCCTATAGCAAAGTTAGTCTCAACGGTATCGTATGGATCAATATAGAAACTAGTAATATAACCTGAAGCATCAAAAGTAATATTCTTACAATCGAATGGTTTTGAAGTAATTTTTTCTGCATTAGTTACATCCTCTAATTTGAAGTAACGACGTAATGCATTTGGATCAAAGGTTTCAGGCTTACTTTTATTATTAGCAAATCCTACTTTTACTCCTTCACTGAAAGAAACATAAATGTATGTATTTGCCGAAACAGTTGCACCGCATAAATCACCAGTACTGCCAGAAGTTGTACTTGAAGCAGTGTAGAACTTTACACTTGGATCAACGCTATCTTCACTTAAGAAAGCTGTCCAATAGTTATCGTTTACACAAGCATTTCCTTCAGTACTTGTTTTTTCCCATACCAATGTTTTATTGTCTTTTGAAACTAAGTTCTGTTCAACTTCAATAGAATACCATGTTTCAGAATCCCATTTGAAATTGTCCTTAGGTGTAATTTTTATTACTAAAGAATCACCTTTCTTAGGATCTGATTCATATGTAGCAGTTAAATTAACATTCTTTAATAAATCTGTATTATTATTATAAATTATAACACCTGAGCTTAAAGTAGTAGCATTAGGTTTCCCTGCAACGTGTTTCCTTATTTTAAGATAACGACCAATAAAAGTCCTATCTTCAGCGATATTAGAAATATTACCACCACCATCAATATCAAGTGCATATACAGGATCTTTGATTGAAAGAACAATCTCGGCATTACGCTTTACAGGTTCGGTTGCAGTTTTGCATGGAATAGCTGTAAGTATAGGACCACGATAAGATTCAGTGCAAAAAGAAGCTGAACTAGAAGTTAATAAAGTTGTTCCATTAGCACCAAATCTGTCAAGATCTTTTTTGTCTTGTAGTTGATTTCCTAAAAGTAAAACGTTCAAAGAACTAGCTGATTCAAATGGACGACTTGGATGAATTTCAAACCTCTTTTTGTCAGCATTATATTTTGTCTTAGAAGCATCGATATCAACTACTCCTTTTCCGTCAGTCAAAGTTACAGCACCTTTAATTTCAGCACCTGTAAAATCAGTTCCATCATTATCAGCTACATCTTCATTAAATGTGATGTAAACAGGACCCCATTTACTAACTCCAAATTCACCAGTTGTAGTTCCCGGAGTCGTACCAACAGGTTTTAACCCACAACCACTATCTGTATATTTTGCATTAATTAATTCAGCAGTAATTGTAGCTACTGGAGGTTTAATGTCATAAGTTGCGCCTTCTACATAAAAAGGACCACTTACATTACATGTAGAACTCAAGTACTTAGGTGTAATTTCTTTAATTTGATTGTTTCCGCATAATGATTTGTCTGCAGCAAACATTAAAACTACCCAATCAGTTCCGTCTGATGCTGGAAGTTTAGTAACACGTTCAAGCAATTCAGTTCCTGCAGGAGCAATAATATCGCCAGCAGCATAAACATCAATATACTTGTCATCTTTTGTAGATTTTTTATCACCTTCCCATTTATATTTAATACCTAATGTTCCGGGAGTTGTTCCATATGCTTTAATGACACTTAAAATAGTACTATCAAACACTTCAGGTTGATATGCATATTTATTATCACCTTTCTTAATAGAGTCTGCTTTTACTACAATATAATAATAGGTAGCATCTTCATTAGATGTCAACTTAATATTAAATGAAGTACCTTCAGGATTTTTAAATGCATCTGTGAGATTTGGTGTAGCTCCTACATAATCGCCGGCAGTCAAGGTTTTACTTGCAGCACCAATATTATTATCAGAACTATCCCATAACTTTTTATCAAGTAAGATAACTTCATAACTTGCACCGTTTTCAAGAGATTTTTTAGGATCAATAGTAATTTTTGTTTTTCCTAAAACTAAATCAACAGAAGGTGTAACAGCATTAAGTTCTTGTTTGACACCATTGAGCTTTATTTCAACAGCACCTTTAAGAATATCGTTAGTTAAAGCTTTTCTAGTTATAGCCTCGACTATACCTGTTTCATTTAATTCAATTATAAAGTTTGCATCATTAGCACAACCCGACATTGAAAAAGCAACCTTAGGAACAGTTTTGTCCTTAGTTGTAAAATTCCATGTGTCGTTTGTTTTTAAACCTGCAAAATCATTTCCTCTTTCATCTTCGATAATTCCCGGTTTAATGCGCACATATAAATCGGAAGAAGAAGGCAAACTTGACCATGTAATAACAAGTTTATTGCCTGTAATAACAGCACTAACCGGTTTGTCATAAACTACATCACCACCTTCAATGCCAACATCAGTTGATTCATAGATAGCAATATCACCGGTTTTTAAAGAAGCGTTTGCACCGGCATAACCGGCATAAGGAAATATACCATTCACCCAGTAAACGTTTTCTTTAAAAGTGACAGTACATGTGTTTATAGACACATTTGTTTCTCCATTTTTAGGTTCCAACTTATCTACAGTAGGAGCAACGTTGTCTTCAGTTGTAAAATCCCATCCTGTAGTTTCAGATTGGCATTTACCGTTAACAAGAGTACCACCAGCTATCCCGGCAAAATATTTTGTCGGATTTGCTTTGCTCTTTACAGCATTTGGTGAAACGGCAATG
>CAYUEI010000020.1:0-22181 GCA_964443445.1 uncultured Prolixibacteraceae bacterium
AAAAGTTGGATAATAGCACTTAATAACAAACAGATAGTAACCGGTTTAAACAATTATCAGATTAAGAATGATGATGAAATAATTGTGTATCATCAGCCTGACATGACAGATACATGGAGTATGACTAACTTTTATTCCGATAAAACTGAAATAGAATTAATGGAAGATATTACTGTTTATTCTGCTGAATTGACCTGCAGGATAAATGATTCAGGAAGTGTAGAAGTAACTGGAACCAATCCTTTAGCTGATTGTCCTATTTATATTAATGGAGAAGCAGCTTATTTTAATGGGAATAAAGTTATTACTGATGAAAACGGTAAGGCTGTTTTGAATTTCAGGGAAGCAGGCATTAAGAATATTTCAAACGGAATTGACAAGATGATTGTAAATGTAAGCGGAACTACATCAAATAAGTATATTTCCGGAGGAAATGATTTGACTATTTGGCCTTTACCTGCTGACGATTTTGTGAATATATCTTCAGTATTGCCGTTAAAAGCATTCACCATATTTGATATCACAGGGAGAAAGGTATCATCGCAAAGAAACCTTTCCTCAGACAATATTAATGTTGATATTTCGGCTTTTAAAAGCGGTTCCTATATAATAGAAGTTGAATCGGAAGATTGGGTGGTCAGAAAAAAAGTAATAATCCAATGATTTCGTTTCGTAAAGCTTTTATCTTATTGCTGATGTTAACTTCATTATCTGTCCTGGCATTAAGTCAGTCGGTTTTAGATACGGTTCATATTAAAGAAGTTAAGGTTACAGGAAAAAGGATTTTCAGGAAAGAAGAGGCCGGGATGAAAACCACTGCTATTGACACACTGATACTGATGGAAAAGATTAATGTTTCACTTTCAGATGTTCTTGCCGAAAATACAAATATCTACATTAAAGATCATGGAAGAGGAGCCTTGGCAACTGCTTCCTTCAGGGGTACAGCCCCTTCACATACTCAGGTTACCTGGAACGGTATAAATATAAATTCACCAATGCTTGGAATGGTTGATTTTTCTCTTATTCCTGCTTTTCTTATCGATGATCTTAGCTTGAAACATGGTTCATCTTCAATAACAGAAAGCAGCGGAGGCCTTGGGGGCAGCATTGCAATCAGAAATCTGCCTGATTGGAATAAACGACTCAGCATTAAGTATTATCAGGGAGCGGGAAGTTTTTTTACTCATGATGAATTTGGGCAGATAGATTTTGGAAATTATAAATTCCAGTCGAAAACACGTCTTTTTAATTCTTATTCAAGAAATGATTATGAATATGTAAATAAGGCTGTAATTGAAAGGCCTCTGGTGAAAAATGAAAATGCTGAATACTTAAGAAGGGGAGTTATGCAAGAATTATATTACAGGCCTGATCTTAAGAATATTATTTCGCTGAAAGCCTGGGGGCAAGTTTCCAAAAGGTCGCTTCCGTCGGTTATGAGCTATGAGGGAGATGATCAGTCGAATCTCAATAATCAGGATGACAAGACGTTAAAGGTAGCTTTGGAGTGGTCGAATTATCAGGATAAGCTAAATCTTAATGTCAGGAGCGGAGCTGATTATCAAAATCTTGGATATACAATGATGAACAGGATTGGAGGAGTAGGACTTGTACCTGCTATTAGTTCCATTAGTTCAATGCTTGGTATTTACAACCATTTGAAGGTAGAATATTCTATAAATGAACATCTTGCTGTACATTCCTCATTCGATTACAACCTTTATGATGTTATGACTTATGAATCGATTAAGGAAACGGGCTATGATACTGTAAGGAATGACATGTCATTGTATGGAGGTGTTTTTTACAGTCCTTCTGATAAAATTGATCTTTCCTTAGTGTTGAGGGAAGATTATACAGGAGGCGAGTTTTCTCCACTGATATTTAAAGCAGGAATTAATTATGTGCCTTTAAATAAGAAAAACCTGGTTTTAAAGGGAAGCATATCAAGAAATTATCATCATCCTACATTAAACGATTTATACTGGCAGCCGGGAGGAAATCCTGATTTGCTGTCTGAATGTGGATACACAGCCGAAGCAGGAGCAGAACTTGATCTTGATGTTTATGAATCAGAAATAAAGCAACAAGTTACATCATATTACTCTGACATAGAAAACTGGATAATCTGGTTACCCGGATTTCAGGGTTACTGGGAGCCGTTTAATATCAGAAAGGTTAAGTCGTATGGCATTGAGTACCAAATAAAAGTGGTAAAAGAGATAAGAAACTTTACAGTTCAGTTTCACGGAAATTATTCATTTACAAAATCTTTGAATTACGGAGAAAGATTATTTCTCGGAGATGGTTCATACGGTAAGCAATTGCCTTTCATTCCTGTACATTCAGCCAATATGCTTGTTTCTGTTTCATATAAAGGTTTTTATATAAGATTTCAAAATAACTCATATAGTGAGAGGTTTACTATGAACAGCAATCAGATAGGTATAGAAGATGATTCTGAAGATATAGGTGCAGGAACAGGAACCAGCAGGATGAACTGGTATTATCCCTATTTCATGAATAATCTTTCACTTGGAAAGGAATTCAAAATTGGAAAGTATGGTTTATCTGTTGATTTTAAGATAAATAATCTTTTTGATGAAGAATACAGGTCGGTATTGGGAAGATATATGCCCGGCAGAAATTATAATCTGATGTTGAAATTTTCATTTGATAAATGATGAAGAGGACACTGATATATATATGTTTGATGGTTTTTCTTGGCTCATGCATGAATGATGAGCTGATATACGAGAATAACCGTTTGACTATCAGTGGTGATAAGGATTTGTATGAATATATTAATAATCAGCGAGGCTTGTTTATCGTTAATGAAGGCAACTTCATGTACGACAATGCATCCTTGTCATACTACATGATTGATTCAATGAAAATTCTGAATGATGTATTCTCAAGAATAAATGGATTGCCTTTAGGGGATGTAGCTCAATCGATGGTGATAAGGAAGAATCTGGGGTATATACCTGTAAACAACAGTGGCAAGGTGTATGTGATTGATATAAATACATTTGAGTACGCAGGAAAGATAACGGGACTGGTATCTCCACGTTATATTCACTTTTTGAATGATGACAAGGCATATATAACTGACTTGTATGCTAAGTCGATAGCAATTACAAATCCTTTGGGAATGACACTTACAGGTTCAATAAGCGTTGATAATCACGAAGGCAGGTTTTATCAGCATCCGACAGAGCAGATGGTTCAATGGGGAAAATATGTCTTTGTAAACTGCTGGTCGTACGATAATAAAATACTTGTGATAGATTCACAGGAAGATGAAATTGTTGATTCAATTGAAGTGATTAGTCAGCCCAATTCAATGGTGATAGATAAAAATAATAAAATATGGGTTCTTTCAGATGGGGGTGCTGAAGGAAATCCTTACGCATTTGAAAGATCAGGATTAACAAAGATAGATGCAGAGACATTTGAAATAGAAAGGGTATTCAAATTTGGAAAAGATGATAATCCAAGGTCTTTAACTTTAAATGGTACAGGAGATACCATTTACTTCATAAACAAGGATGTGTGGAGGATGTCGGTAAGTTCAACATATATTCCGGATAAGCCGGTTTTAAAAAGCAATTATTCTGAATATTTTGTAGGAGGTTTTTATTCTGTAGTAATAGACCCGATATCTTCAGAGATATATGTAGCTGATGCAGTTGACCATGTACAGCAAGGAACAGTATACAGGTTTAGTCCGGAGGGAGAGCCTGTTGATACATTCAGGGTAGGGGTAACACCCGGAAGCTTTTGTTTCAAATAGCAATTATTTTTTATTATTCGAAGTAACATCCCATTTTACAGGAATTGGTTTTAAATCTCCAGCTTTAAGAGTAAGATATAAAGTTTTATAATCTTTAATTTTAATGTTTAAAGGGAAAGCACCTGAAGTTTTTATAAGCCCTTTGGCATTGATTTTTAATCCATTAATTTCATCTTCGGCAAGAAGAATCCATTTCTTCCCTGTTTTAGTGTACAACTGCCATTTGAATTCAGATTGTGTATTATCATTAAGACTGTAATCATAAGGATTTCGTATGACAGTATTAAAAGTCAACGAGTCAGTAGTATATTTAAAATCAGGCTTATCAAAAGTAATGTTGTAAAAGCTATGGAAGTTTTCAATTTCTTTTACATACAATTTCGATTTATTGGTGATAACAGTATCATAGTCTTTGAATTGAAGAGAATCGTAAGAAAAGAGTAATACAGTTTCACCTGTTAATCTTTCATCGTTATCGTACAAATCAAATTGATTTCTGCGGTGTAATGAAGAGTTTAAATTCGAAGTCCACTTATTGTTTGAGTAGTATGCAAATAAAGAAGCTTTTGTCCATGAGTCCTGAAATAATACAGGGGTAGAGCCTGCATACTTTTTAATAATCTCTGCTTCTTTTTTGTTTCCCTTAAAAATTTTAAGAGCCTGAATATTATTGGCTGCTGGAGTGATAATTATAATTCTCAACGCTAATAGCAGTATAAAATTAACTAACCCTGCTATTTTAACCCATTTCTGCCATTTTTGATTTTCAAGCAAGAATTTAAAGCTAAGAATAATAAGAGGGCCAAAAGCAACAAGAGTCCAGTGGGCTTCAAAGTCGCCACCAAAGGTGGAAATTAGAAAGAAAGCAAAAATTCCAATACCGGAGAATTTCAATCCTTTTTCCCATTTACCGGCAGGTTTGGTTTTGACCATAGCATAGAGAAACAGCCATCCAAGTAGTGGTCCGGTAACAGCAAGTTCACTAAGAATATAATTAATTGTGACAGAAATATTGTATTCAGTCTTGTGACTATCAATAAGGTGATATTTTATTGAAGGGAATCCGTTATCGGCTTGCCATGAGATATATGGTAAAAGGTAAACTATTACAAGCAGGAATATTGCCCAGAAAGAAAATTTCTTAAACAAAGAAGGGTTGGAAATTAAAATAAACAAGACAATTAAAGCTGCATGATATTTTGAATAAACTGAAAGTGCAATAATTAAAGCTAAGATAAGAACATTTTGAAAACTGCTCTTTTCAAGATATTTTTTGTAGTAGTAAAAAATAAGTATAGAAAGGAAAAATAGGGGAGAATCGGGGGTGGAAATAAAAGAATAAGGATGAATAAGAGCGGTAGAATAAATCAATGCCCAGAATAATAGAGGGTCAGAAGAATATTTTTTAATAATTCGCCATAAGAAAAACATTGAAAGAGTTGAAAACAGAATACTAAAAATCCTTACGCCTAATTCACCAGGGAAAAAATAAGTGCCAAGAGAAATGATCCATGAAATCATTGGAGGGTGGTCAAAATAACCTAAGGCAGGGTGCTGTGAATAAAGCCAGTAATAAGCTTCATCGAAATGAAGTTCCATAGTATAGGCAGAAAAGATATTCAAGGCTGAGAAAACAATCAGTCCTGCCAAAAAAAAGGAGTTATTTCTTTTTGAAATTATAAGTTCTTTGGTCACAGAATTAAAATTTTTTAGTAAAACTAAGAAAACCTTTCGCTTATTTTCATAATAAATTTATCTTTATGATTCTTATTTACAAATATGAAGAGTAATTTAATTTGTTTTTTTCTGATATTCCTGTTTTCAGCATCGGTATATGCTCAAAAGTTTGAGTATGGAGTTGAATATGGAGGTCTATTTGACAATCGTGAATTCCCAAGCGGCTATAGCAGATCAGAAACCATAACTGGCAGCGGTCTTGATTTTTCTGTTGGAACCAGTATTGATTCAATACACAAATTCAGGGTCGGATTGAATTATTTTTATGAATTTGGAACGAAGCTTCTTGAAATAAGGCCTAATCCTATTTTGTATTATTCAGTTGAAAAAAATGGTTTAGGATTGAAGATTGGGGCATTTCTGAGAAACAAATCATTCCAGATGCCTTTGCCTTTTATGTCTGAAAAATGGGCATATTTCAATCCAACGATTGACGGAATAATGATTTCCTACAATAAAAAAGACTTTTCTACAGGCATATATCTTGACTGGGTAAGCAGGATTGACTCTTTAAGGAGGGAGCAATTTATGATTTGTTATAATGGTAAATATAATCCCGGTAATTTTATACTTGAAGGTTATTGGTATCTTTTTCACGACAGACCAAATCTGATGCGTTTGCCCGGCGATCATATAATGGATTACACCGGAGCTAATTTTATGCTTGGTTATAATTTCAAATCACTATTGCCATTAGATATTTTGACATTGAAAGGAGGGATACTTACTTCATTATACAGAAACAGAGGTAATGGACTTGATTTTGAGCTTTCTAATTCAGCATACTTTGATATTGCTGCTGAATACAAGGGAATTGGATTACATTCAGTTATGAACTTCGGTGATCCGCATCATTTTTCACAAGGTGATGATTTTTATAGCAATACCTCAAATTATATAAGAGCTGATGTGTATTTTACCCCTTTAAGATACAAGAATATTACAGGCCGTTTTACATGGAGTTTTCATGTTGCTAATTCAAAATTGGAACATCAGCAGATATTTCTGCTTTTATATACCCTTAATCCCGTATAAATTATTATTTAAGATGAAAAAAAATTTCACCCTCGTTCTTCTTTTCTTTTTTAGTTGCTTTTCATTTGCTGCAGAAACCTTAATAGAGGAGGTTAATGTTCCGGGAATTGTAAATCCGCAGAGTTTTTGTATAAGTCCTGACGGTTTAAAAATGATAATTGTTGATTTACCAAAGAAAGGATCAATATCTATAAAACAGGCGATTAAGCCATATCTGGAAAGCACGTGGGGAGCAGCCGATCAAATACCTTCTATAAATAAACTGGTAACTGAAAAAGTAAAAGTTGATGCCCCATATATTAGTTATGACAACAGATTTTTGTTTTTCTCAGCCAATTTTTCTGACAGCAAAGGAGGGATGGATTTATATTACTGCACCCTGAATAACGGGCAATGGTCAGCTCCGGTTAACCTTGGAGGATTAATTAATACTGAGGAGAATGAAAGTTGTCCTTCTGTATCAGGTAATAACAGGGAGCTTGTCTTTACAAGAAGCGTAAAGATTAAAAAGCTCGAAGAATATAACACCGGTGAGATATGGACAAGCAATATAGATAGTTCTTCAAAATATTGGTTACAACCTTCAAAATTAAATACTGAAATAAATCAAGGGGGGATATCATATCCAAAGATTTATAATGATAACAAAACAATCATGTTCTCAAGAGTTATCGATGAAAGGGTAAGATGGGAAATAAGCTGGACAAAGAAGCTTGGAGATATTCATTGGTATCTGCCTGTTGAGATTGACACTATAAACTCAAAATCAAGTGAGATATGCCCTGTTTACTGTCATGGAGATAAATACATATATTTCATTGTCAATGAATCATCAGATTCTCGCCCTGATAATAAGATGTTCAGGTTTAAACTATTAAAGCAATTTATTCCCGAGAAAACAATTACTATTAAAGGGAAGATTTTAAATAAAGAAGACAATAAACCAGTTAAGGCTAACATACTTGCAGTTGATCCATTGTTATCACGTATTAAGTTTTTTACAATGTCTGATCAAAATACAGGAGAGTGGAAGATGTTGTTAAACTCTTCAGAAACACTGATGTTCCATGTTTGGCAGGATAATTTTTCACACAAATATGAATTGTTTCAACCCCCGGTAACTGACGAAGATTTCAGCAAAGATTTTTACATATTTCCTAATACTGAGTTGGTCTTGAATATTTACGACAAAGAGGAATACTGGCCTTTGGATGGATTAATAAGCGTTAGGGATGCAAAAAGTAAAGACATTCCAATAAAGGTTAAAACAATAGTGCCCGGAAAGAAAAGCTTCATTCTTCCTATTGGAATTGATTACGATATTTATGTTCAAATGGAAGACTATCAGACTGATAAATTAAATCTTCCTCTGTCCAATATAGTGTTGTATGATAAGTTTGTAAGGGATATAGAGTTGGAACCAGAAAGGAGAAATGTTGAAATATATATAACTGATGAGGAAACTAAGAATCCAATAGATGCTGAAGTGGTTCTGATTGATTTTAAAAGGAAAAAGAAAGTTTCGCCCGATAAGGTTTCAGGACAGACCGGTTTATCGAAAATATCGTTGAGGGAAGGAGAGAAGTTTGATGTTGAAGTCAAGGGGCCCAGAGGATATACATTTAATCATGCAATTTTGGATTTAAAGGAAGAAAAAGAGCTTAAGAGACTGAATATTGAATTGAAGCCATTAAAAAGAAAAGTTGCCATTAGACTCGATAATATCAACTTTGAATTTAATTCTGCCGATTTGATTGAATCATCACATGAAGAATTAAACAGGGTTGTTCAGCTTATTAAAGACAATCCGGAAATTAAGGTTGAAATAATGGCTCATACTGACGATAAAGGTACAGATAAGTACAATAATGTCCTTGCAGATAAAAGGGCAAAGTCGGTAGTTGATTATCTGGTATCGAATGGCGCTGACGGCAACAGGCTTTTTGCTCAGGGATATGGAGAAAGTATGCCACTTGTACCAAATGATTCAGATGAAAACAGAGCAATAAACAGGAGAGTCGAAATGAAGATTCTTGATTACGAAGAAACTATTATACCTGAATAATTAAAACCTTACTTATTTTAAAATTAGCCTAATGAAGAAAAGTCTTTTTGTGATATTGTTTTTAGCCATGAACCTGCTTGGTTTTTCTCAGAATGAATTCAAACCACTGTTTGAAAGTCTGTCGGTAAATGATAGGTTCAGCAATATGGTGAATTTAAGACATTATCAAAGTAAATTTCCGGGTCATGCAGTTACCTATTATTTAATTGGAGATGTATTTGAAAAGTACATGACTGAAACTAACCCCTTGTTCTTATTTAGTTTTCTTGAGATTAATTACATGGATGCAATAACCAATTATAACCTTTGTAAGTATAAGATTGATGAAAGACAGGCTCGTCAGGACAGGGAATACTTCGGTGATATTGAAATAATTACCGATAATAAAAAAGCAGGTTTGCCCGATATCCTTTATGATTTGGAAGTAAGGCTGGACAGAACAGAAAAGTACTACATCAATGCGAAGAGATTGCATGACAATTATTACAGGTGTATTGAAAAGTATAATGAAAGTTTGTTTAAATTCAGGAGTATTATTGAGCGCTTTCCCGATTATAAAGGCTTACTTTTATTATCAGATGATAAACTTAGAAAAGAAGTAATGTCGATAGCTTCAAATTTCGATTCATCACTTGTATATTTTGATATCTACAAAGCATCATGCTCCTTTTTTCCTCACCTGATAAAGGTAAATGAGTATAAATTAAATCCAATTACAACTTACAGACTTGAAGGATTGGTAGAAGCGGATTTCACCCGGCCGATTGTAGAGTTATGGAGCTTTAGGGAATGGGTAAATGAATTCATCGGAATTCTTGACGGAGATATAAAGTATATCAGGAATGGACTTTTTGAAAATGACAAAAAGCTTGACCTGCAAATAGAAAAGCTGAAAACAGAAAATAAATATGATGATGGGATGACATATTTTTTACCTGAAGTAAAATTTAAAAATCTGATAGGGAAGTATGACTATTCATCTTTATGCAATAAATTATTTGATTATAGGGGAAGTAAAGTTGAGTATCTTGTAAATACACGGGCTGAAATCAATGATCCTGTTAATATAAGTGATGATGTTTTAATCAACAGACTTCGTTTTTATAAAGACCTTGCCTTCCAAAAGGAAGAACTGAATAAAGTGGCTGATTCGCTTAAGCAATCTGTTAACATCGACGAAATAGGGAAAAACTTCGATTTCTTTGAAACAAAATACCGTGGGCTTGATGGATTAATAAGATGGTGTGAAGTTGAAAAGTATGACAATGATATTATTTTCAGCCGGAATATATCGAACATGAAGGGTTTTATTGAAAATGAGAAAATTAAGAATGCTTTTACCGATAGTACAACTTTATGGAAGAACAAAAATGTTGCTCTTGGTGTTCAATTTCCTGATCCATTATCATTAAGGAAGGATACTTCAATAACTACCCACTATGAATTGTTTAAAAAAAGATACCCAGTAATATCAGGATATGAAATTTCTAAAGATAGTATGTTTAAATCCTTTACTTCATTAATAGACAGAGCAGGTAAAATAAAATGGCTTAATTATCAGGATGTAAGGACAAAAGACACTATTAAAGAAGTAAGTCCGGTATTCCAGCAGATTCTTGATGACAGCACCTTTTATATAGTTAATACTGCTCTTACGAGAAGATCCGGTAATGATGGCAGTATAAATTTTATAACCGGTTATGATTGGGAAGGGAAGAAGGTAATCTCCAAAAATGTTGAAGCAAGGGGTTACCCAAGGTATTTCTATGCAGACGAAATCAATGAAAGTTTTCTTTTAGTCACTAAAGGAAACAATAAAATGAATGATTCTGAGATAACTGATACAATGACAATTAGTTTGTACGACTTTAGAGGTAATATTATCTGGGCGAATAAATACTTATTAAAAGGAAGTTTTGTAAATATTGTATATACCAATTCTGAATTGTTTATAACTCTGAACTGTAATTATTTATATGATGAATCAGGTGGATTGGAAGAATATAAAGGGGATACAAAAAGTATTATTTGTCTTCATCTTAGCAGGGAAGGGAAGGTGAAAGCAGTTCACAGATATTCAGATGATAATGATGTGCAATGTTACTTTAGTGAAAAAGTTACCAGTAATATTATTAATCTGTTGGGAGAAGTTAAAGCAGATGGTTCATCTGAAGGTGAACCACTATACTTGTTGATTGATCCGGAGGGTAAAATAGAATTCTCAACTAAAAAGGACTTGACTTATAAAAGGCTGAAATAGCGAAACTTTAAAAAACACAAAGTTCTTCGTAAAGTCTTTGAACCGGTAATCCTATTACATTGAAATAAGAGCCTTCAATTTCTTCAACAGCAATATAGCCTATCCATTCCTGGATGCCATAAGCACCGGCTTTATCAAATGGTTTATAGTTAGTGATATAAAAGTCTATCTCTTCATGAGAAAGAACTTTAAATCGCACATTGGTAATGGAGTTGAAAGTAACTTTCTTTGTTTTTGAAAAAATGCATACACCTGTAGCAACTTTATGCCATTTACCCGATAATGACTTAAGCATTTTATACGCTTCACCATAATCAGAAGGCTTGCCCAGAATCTCATCTTCAACAGAGACTATTGTATCAGAAGTGATGATTAATTGATTATCTTCAATTTTGTTTTTATAGAAATCAGCCTTTTTTTCAGCAAGATATACGGGAACCTCATCGTGAGGCATATCGTCGGGGTATGACTCGTCGATATCTGCGCTGCTAACATCAAATTTTAATCCCAGTTCTTTTAGTAATTCTCTTCTGCGTGGAGACTGAGATGCCAGAAGGATCTTATAATCATTAAGATTTTCAAGTATCATTTTAGTAGGAAGATTGTTTGAATACATCAGAATTGTTCCAAAGCCCTGCCGCTCTTAGCACTTGTTCAATTACATCTCTGACGCAACCTTCTCCGCCATTTCTGTCAGATATATATTTTGAAACAGCTTTTATTTCAATAACTGCATCGGCCGGGCAGGTAGGAATACCCGATAAGAGCATTAATTCATAATCAGGAATATCGTCTCCCATGAAAAGTATGTTTTCTGCTTTGAGATCATACTTTGAAAGAAATTCGTTATAACATGCAGTTTTATTCTTTGCGGCAAGGTAAATTTCCGTAATCCCAAGATTGTTATATCTTTTTCTTATATTTTCATTTCTGGCCCCTGAAATAAGGGCAATGGGATATCCTTTAGAAATTGCTATTCTGATAGCATAACCATCTTTTACGTTAGCAGTACGCATTGGTTCCCCTGTTTCATCAAGAGGGGATAAATCGCGTGAAAGAACGCCGTCTACATCAAATACAAATGCTTTTACATTTTGTAATTCTTCTTTAAAAAAAGCCATTTCCTAGCAGTTAAAATTGAGATTCAAAAATAATGAAAAAAAACAGGGCGCAAACTAGCGCCCTGTTTTTTAATTCATATTGAAATCTCTTGCTTTTCGCAATTTATCTTCTAGATCTTTAATTGCCTTTTCAGCCTTATCAATTTTCTCTTTTCTTTTTTGGTATTCAGTATCCGAGATTTTTTTACCTGCCTTTTCTGTTTCAAGTTTTTCCCGGGAAATTTTTATCTTTTCTTTGCCTTCATTTACCTTAGAATCACCCTTGAACGCTGAGTCATCGAGTTCTTTTGCTTTCGATTGTCGTTTCAACTTAGCTTGTTCAGCTCTGTTTTTACCGAAATCCTTTCCCAGCAGGTCACCCTTGTTTTTTCCGTATTCATTTCCCTTGTCATCATCATGTTTGCCTTCCAATTTTTCACCTGGTTTATCGTCATGCTTTTCAGGCTTAGCCAAGCTGTCATGTTTTTCAGGCTTGTATTTATCTTCGTGTTTTTCAGCTTTATTTTTACCATCATGTTTTTCAGGCTTCTTTAAGTTATCATGCTTTTCCTGAACGGCGATAGAATCTTTCTTTTCCTTTTTCACCTTGTCTTTTTCTTTATCCTTGTCTTTTGGCAAGTCCTGACCTTCATTCTTGTCTTTTACTTTATCCTTGTTGTCATCACCTTGTTTTTGTTTTTCAGGTTTATTATTATCCTGAGGATCCTTTTTTATTTTATCCTTCATCCTTTCCTTTTTCATCAGGATTGAGTCTTTATCGGCAACTTCCCCTTTACCGGGCTCATTATCTCCCTTGGATTCAATCTTTCCTTTTCCTTTCAATTTGTCTTTCATTGAATCAGCTTTATCTCCCGACTTTTTATTTGTGTCATCACTTTTTTCTTTCTTTATTTCTCCGGATTTGTCTTCTTTAAAAACAGTATCTTTTTTGTTAATACCATCTTTGTTTTTCTTTATTTTAGGAAGTTCTTTTTTTTCTTTAGCAACATCTTCTATGCCACCTTGTCCATAACTTTGGAATTGCATAAAAACTGAAAATGAAGCTATCAGTATAATGCTTGTTAAGATTTTCAATTCTTTCATCTTGTGATTTTTTAAATGTTTAAAGATCTTTCAATAAGGAATCAACTTCAACTACTGAGTTTTCAATTTCTGCCTTCATACTTTCTATTTCGTTTGAAAGAGAATCGTTGAATTGTATTTCCATAGCTTCTTTCTTAATCATTTCCTGTTTTTCTTTTGCGGCTTTATTGCTACAGGAGCATAGAATCAAGGCTGTAAAAGTTAAAAGATAAATTGTTTTTTTCATCTTGTTGATTATTTTATTTGTTGATTAATATATTATTGAATAACTGGTGTTTATGGCAAGTGTAATATGTGTTCATTACTAAATAAGATTAATTGAAAATGATTATGCTTTGTGCAAATTACAAAAAAAACAGATATATTGTCGTGATTTGATAAATTCAGATGCTTTTTGTAATTCTTTACATATTGTTTCTATTAGTTTCAGCTGTCCTGATTAGTCTGGTACCCTCAAAGACTAAAGGATATATTACAATAGCGGCTACAATCGTATTGGCGACAATTGCAATAATACCTTCTGTATATGCATTGAGCGGCAATAATCTCCAATTTTCATTTAAAGGTTCATACCTTACAGGTGAGATTCCTTTGGTGTTAGACTCGCTTTCAGCATGGTTTATTATAGTGATTTCAATTACCTTCATCACTTCTTCCATCTATGGAGCCAAATATATGGAGGCCTACGAGGAAAGGAAATCAAACCTTTCATTGCACTGGATTTGTTTTTTAATTACAAAAACCGGATTGATTGCAATTACAATTTTACAAAACAGTATCGCCTTTCTTATTGCATGGGAGATAATGGCAATATGTGCCTTTTTTCTTGTTATTTTTGAAGGAGAAAAGATGAAAACGATAAAGGCGGGGATGAACTACCTTATTCAATCTCATCTTGTCATACTTTTTTTGTCAATCTCGTTTATTTGGGTAGCATCAAAAACAGGGTCTTTCAGTTTTAGTTCTGTAAGTGAGTTTGCTAAGACGCAAAAACCCGTAGTCAATCTGGTTCTGATGCTTTTATTCTTCATAGGCTTTGGCTTTAAGGCAGGTTTTATTCCTTTTCATACATGGTTGCCTCATGCTCATCCTGCGGCCCCTTCACATATCTCGGGTATGATGTCGGGAGTACTTATAAAAATTGGTATTTACGGAATTCTTAGAATGATACTCCTTATTAATGTTAATTATCTTGTTACTGGATACTTTATTCTTTTTATATCTGTAATAACAGGTATATATGGAGTTATGCAAGCTATTGTACAGCATAATTTGAAAAGACTTTTAGCTTATCACAGTATTGAAAATATTGGAATAATTGGAATAGGAATAGGAATAGGATGTATAGGAATTGGCAATGGAAATGAAATAATGTCTGTTTTAGGCTTTTCCGGAGCCTTGCTTCACGTATTAAACCATTCTTTGTTTAAATCACTTTTATTTTATAGTGCAGGGAATGTATACCAGTCAACCCATACTATGAATATTGAAAGATTCGGAGGACTGATTAGAAAGATGCCTCACACTGCAATTTTATTTTTGATTGCTGCTTTGGCGATATGCGGATTACCTCCGTTCAACGGATTTGTATCCGAGTTTTTAATTTACTGTGGTTCTCTTAAAGGGATCATCTCAATACCGTTCCCTCAAATTCTATTTCCTGTATTAGCAATGCTTGGACTGGCATTAATTGGAGGACTGGCAATTTTGTGTTTTACAAAAGCCTTTGGATCGATCTTCCTGGGTGTCCCAAGAACTGCATTTCATAAAGAGCCAATAGAAAATCACATAATGAAATTAGTTCCAATGTACTTAATCGTTGCTCTGATTTTATTGATAGGAATATTCCCTCAACTGTTCTTTAAGGTCTTAATGAAGCCTGTTAGCCAGTTTGTTTCAGCAATGCCATTTGCCGGTACGGAAGTTGTTCATTTTGAAGTGATAAATAAAATTGGTTTGTTTTCATTCGCATTTGTAATTCTGGCGGCTTTGGTTTTCATAATCAGAAGATTTGTCAATTCAAATAAAACAATAGGAAAAGAAGAAACCTGGGGTTGCGGGTATGTAAAACCAAATAATAAAATGCAATATACGGCAAGTTCTTTTGTCAGGAGTTATCGAAAGCTGGCTGAACCTGTCTTGATGTTTAAGAAAAACAAGAAAGAAATAAGCGGAATATTCCCATCTGAAGGAGGACATGAAATTCATCCTATGGATAAAATTGAAGAATATCTTATACAACAGCCGCTAAGACAGTTTAGATTATTTCTTTCAAAGTTTTTGTTTCTACAGAACGGAAAATTGCAATTCTATGTACTGTATGGTATGATTTTCATAATGGTAATAATTGGAATTCCTTTTATTATCAGTGCAATAAAGATATTTATCAAATTTCTAAGTGCCTGATAAGATGATTAGTTTTCTATTAATAATCATAGTAAGCATAGTTTTTCAGGGTATAGTTATCCGGACGAAAAGTATTGCCTCAGGCCGTAAAGGGCCCGGTATTCTTCAGCCGATGAAAGATATACTGAAATTATTCAAAAAAGGAGCTGTGTTTAGTGAAACAAGTTCAATAATTTTTCAGATAGCCCCAAGCATTTATTTTGCTTCAGTATTAATGGCAATTTCTGTTTTACCCCTTGGAACAAGTAAAGGAATATTCTCATTTGAAGGTGATTTTGTGTTTTTTGCATACGTTCTTGCAATAGGTAAATTTTTCAACATCATATCTGCTCTTGATACAGGAAGTAGCTTTGAAGGTATGGGAGCAAGCAGGGAAGCCCTGTTTTCAATGCTGGCTGAGCCTGCTTTCTTTATTCTGATGGGATCATTATCACTACTGACAGGATACACCTCTTTTCATGAAATATTTATGGCTCTTCACTTCGGATCGTACATTTCTTATGCAATTGGTGCTATTGCAACATTTGTATTGGTAATGATTTGTATGATTGAAAACAGCCGTATGCCCGTTGACGATCCTAAAACTCATCTCGAATTGACAATGATTCATGAAGTAATGATACTTGATAACAGTGGATTTGATCTTGGATTGATTTTACAGGCAACTAACTTGAAATTTGCACTTTATGGCTCATTAATCGCAAATATGTTTATTGGAGATTTGCCTTTGTATTATACTATTCCTTTATTCTTGCTTCTGCAGTTCTTATTTGCCGTTACTGTCGGGATAATTGAATCTTTCTTTGCCCGTTTCAGAATGAACCATAATGCTCAGTTTATATTGGTACTGACATCTTTGTCTTTACTGATGCTTTTTGGAATATTAATGTTGTTGGGACAGTTTAAATAGATTTCGAAATGACAAACATTATATTGATAGTATTTACGATTTCATTACTTTATCTGTCGATAGCAAACAGATTGCTTTCTTACGTTAAGCTGCTTGCATTCCAGGGATTATTGTTATTTGGAGTTGCTTTAATTGAGCTTTCTGAAATGAGTGTTTTAAATCTGGTGCTGATCCTTTTGGAAACTATAATCGTTAAAGCAATTGCTATACCGGTTTTTATTAGTTATGTGATTAAAAAGAACAAGATTACACGGGAAGCTGAACCCTTTGTTCCAAACTTTCTGTCTTTAATTCTTGTAACTATAATTATAGTTGCAACCTTCGTAATTTCTTATGCAATTAAAGATCCCAATCTTCACAAAATATATTTCATAACAGCTTTGTCTGCTATTTTCACCGGTCTTTATCTTATAGTTACAAGAAGAAAAATAATTACCCATGTGATTTGTTATGTTGTAATTGAAAACGGAGTATTTATTCTTTCTATGGCTGTTGGAAATGAAATGCCTTTACTTGTAAATCTGGGTGTTTTACTCGACGTTTTTGTAAGTGTATTTTTACTGGGAATATTTATTAATAAGGTTGGAGACGTTACCAGCGATATTGATGTAAGTGAATTAAGCAGCTTAAAAGATTAGAAAATAAAGATATGATAATTGTATATCTGATATGTTCTTTATTAATAGCAACAGCTTTGTTTTTCAACAAAAATAAAACTGTTAATAATTGTCTTGTTGGAGGTTTTATTCTGCTTCAGTGGGGTCTTACTGTATTTATGTATTCACATAAAAATATTTCCGACGCTTCTTATTTTCTTCCCGATGCTCTTGCAATAATTTTACTTCTTACTCTTTCTGTAATCTCAATACCTGTATTGACTCACAGCTATGATTATGTATATAGAGAAAAGGATACTCCTTCTTCAAAGGGAGCTTACTTTGGTGCTTCAGTAGTTTTAATATCAGCCCTAACTGCAGCTTACCTTTCTTCTCATATTGCTGTTACATGGATATTTATTGAAATAACAACCCTTGGATCATCTATATTGATCTTCCACAGGAGGAACTCAGGCTCAATAGAAGCTACATGGAAGTATATATTTTCAAGCTCAATAAGCCTTATTTTTGTTTTCATTGGAATCCTTTTTTTAAGTATTGCAATCGGAAAATCGGGCGAAGAAAGTCTGCAATATCTTGCTCTTATTAATCTTGCTCCTAAACTTGATCCATTCTGGCTTAAACTATCGTTTGTCTTTGTGTTTACCGGATATACTTTAAAACTGGGACTTGTACCACTTTATACTGCCGGAATCGATGCTAAAGATAAAGCTCCTACACCATCAGGCGCTATGTTTGCAACAGTTATGATGAATGCCGGTTTTGTGGGCGTATACAGGTTTTACGTTATTGTTGCTCAAACTCCCGTTCATAAATGGGCCAACATTGTAATTTTAATTTCAGCATGTCTTTCAATATTCGTGGCTGCCGTTTATATGCTTAAGGTCAGGAATATCAAAAGGATGCTTGCATATTCGGGAATTGAACACTCAGGTTTAATAATGCTGGGTCTTGTAGCCGGAGGTATTGGCTATTATGCCGCATTGCTTCATTTGGTACTACATTCATTTGCCAAATCGTCTTTATTCTTACAAATAGGGCATTTATACAAGACATATCAATCGAAGAACATTTATGATATTGGCGATTATTTCAAATATAACAGGGCGGGAGCTGTTTTCTTGATTATTGCCTTTGTTTGTATAACTGCAATGCCCCCATCCGGTCTTTTTATAAGCGAATTCTTCATATTCAAATCATTGTTTGAAGCTAAATATCTGTATATATTGATCCCCGTGCTTATATTATTGACCTTTATATTATGGACTCTCGGCAGAAGCATAATGAGGATGCTTTTTACTCCACCTATTAATATGAATGAAGGAAAAATTGAAAAGACAAGTGTCTATGAGACAGTTACTCAATATTTGCTACTTGTAATTGTCTTTTATCTGGGGCTAAATCCTCCAACAATATTTGTCGATTTGATAAATGAAGCCATAAAATATTTAATACATTAAGATTATGAGTTTTATAGAAATAGATAATAATCAATGCATTGAATTGGCATCAATACCAAAATTGAAATATGAATTGTTTTATGAGACTATTCTTCATTTGGCAGAGGATATTGATAATCATTGTGTAAGTTATTTTGGAGTGCCTTCCGGTGGAAATGTAACCCTTTATTGTTGTATTGCAAACGATAAGAATTCAAAAATATATATTACTTCTTCTGATATTAATGTTTCTGAAGAATATCCTTCCTTGACTGAAAAGAAATATGCTTTTCATTGCTTTGAAAGAGAAATATATGAAAACTACGGAGTTAAATTCTCCAATCATCCATGGCTAAAACCCGTACGCTATCCATTTGACAGATTTGAAAAGAATAACTCAATTGATAATTACCCCTTTTATAGTATTGAAAGCGAAGAACTTCATGAGGTAGGAGTTGGCCCTGTACATGCCGGAATCATAGAACCCGGACATTTCAGGTTTATATGTAACGGAGAACAAATTATTCACCTTGAAATTCAATTGGGATATCAACACAGAGGAATAGAATCACTTTTGATAAATAAGAAAAACCTTTTTCAAAAAGTATTGCTTTCTGAAAACATCGCAGGAGATACTGTTATAGGTCACTCATCTGCCTTTGTTAATGTCTGGGAATCACTTTGTAGTTTTAAACCTTCAGATAAACTTATCAATGAAAGGGCTTTGGCTCTTGAAATAGAAAGAATTGCTATTCATACGGGCGATCTTAGTGCTATCTCAACTGATATCGCCTATCAGCTTGGCAGTTCTGTTTTTGGCAGATTAAGAACTCCGATTATTAACTTTTTTCAAACCTGGTGTGGAAACCGTCTTGCTAAAAGCCTTATAAGACCGGGTAGAACTAATTATCCTTTTAATACTGGTCTTTCTGACAATCTGAATAGTGTTTTAGATAAATATGAGCCCGATTTTATTGAAATGTATGATTGTCTGTCTGATTTGCCTTCTGCTCTTTCCAGATTGGAAAAAACAGGCGTGATATCAAAGGAAATAGCTTCTTCACTTGGACTTGTTGGAATGGCTGCCAAAGCAAGTGGTTTTAAAAGGGATGTCAGGGCTAGTCACCCCCAGGGATGGTTTACAACTCAGACTCATGATCCGGTCATTAAAAGACATGGTGATGTTTTTTCAAGAACACAAATGAGAAAGGAAGAGATAATTCAATCAATGGCTTATGTGAGAAATTATATCAACAATGAAAAACATATTGCCTGTGAAGAAGAAAAAATGGGGACACCAATGCCCGATTCATTTGCAATTTCACTCAAAGAGGGTTGGAGAGGGGAGATTTGCCATTGTGCTTTAACTGATTCTGAAGGTAATCTCGCTGCTTATAAAGTTAAAGATCCTTCATTCCATAATTGGATGGCTTTGGCTTTGGCAGTCAGAAATAATGAAATATCTGATTTTCCTATCTGCAATAAAAGTTTTAATTTATCTTACTGCGGATTTGATTTATAGATTTTTATTGGAAAGTTTTATTATTTAAAATGAATGTCTAAAAGGTAAATATATAATGATCAGGAATTCAAAGATATTATATCATCAGGGCAAACAATATATTCAGGATGTTACAAGCGTTGAGGTACCCGGAATTTTTAGAGGCAGGCCTTTTATTTGTAAAGCAGCTGTTGATGAGATTGCTTTAAAAGAATTATGTCCTGTTGATGCAATTAGTTTGAATCCTGTCAGAATTGATTTGGGTAAGTGTGTCTTTTGTGGAGAGTGTGCCTTGTGTTTCCCTGAAAAGATAAGGTTTACAAAGGATTATAAGTTGGCATCAAACGAAAGGGAAGCCTTGATTATTAAAGAAGGAGATGAAACTCCAATTTATATTAATCCTGATAAGATTAGAAAAGAAATTAAATCAATTTTTAAGAATTCCCTGAAGTTGAGGCAGGTATCTGCAGGAGGTGATAACAGTTGCGAGTTGGAATTGAATGCTACCGGGAATGTAAACTTTGACATGGGCAGATTTGGTATTGAATTCGTTGCTTCACCCCGCCATGCCGACGGTATTGTTATAACAGGGCCGATTACAAGCAATATGGCGCGTCCCCTTCAAATAACCTATGATGCTGTTCCAAACCCTAAAATTATAGTTCTGGCGGGTACTGACGCTATTAGCGGCGGACTTTTCAATGGAAGTAAAGCTATTGACCGCTCATTTATTGAAAATCATCATGTCGACTTATATATACCCGGCAACCCTGTTCATCCCCTTACTTTTATTAACGGGATACTTGGCTTAATCAGAAGTGGCAAATTCAGGAGAAGTTAAACTTACTATCCTTCAAGATATTCCCAGTCTTTTATCTCTTCAAACTGCCTGTACCCTTCAATATTGGAAGGATGTTGCAATACTGATTCAACACTGACTTCAGGTATCAATTCGTCTGCGATTCCGTTTTTAATGAAAATGAAATTGGAACCTAAATCGTTAGCACCTACTAACCTGTATCCTTTTCTTTTAGCAAGATTTGTCATGGCTACAGGAGAAGCTCCATGATATATAGGATGCTTGCCGGGATAGAAATAGTTTGGATCATAAGGAACTACTATATTCCTCATACCAAATTCATTATGTGTTTCAATGATAACTACCTTAGGATCTGCTACATTAATGGCATCCCATATCCAGTAGTCATTTCCATCTATGTCGACTGACAACAAGGCTATCTCTCCATTTATTCCTGACTTTGAAATCAAATTATTGATATTTTCCCTCGTTACTTTAGAACAACAAAATTGTGGAGGGTAAAACCAGGAGTGGGGATACTTGGAATAAAACTTTTTCCCCCTTTTAATGCTTGACGAATTGGCATCTATAAATAAACCATTCCAACCAAAATTGAAGTAAAGATTAGCTGAATTACTGTTTATACCATCATCTGAACCTATTTCTATAAAGGTTTTATTTTCCATCCCAATAACAGAAAAAATAAAAAGCAATAATCCGTCTTCCTCAAATTGCGAAAACACCCTGAATCCGGTTTCTTTGAGCAAAGGAACTTCATTCTTTTTTGCTTGTTCCTTGTAATTCAGATACATCTGACGCTGGGAGATCTGAACCGCCGGATTGAAACGGTCTCTGATTTTGAATATCAGGAAGTTATCTTTGATAAAGTTCTTTATTGGATTACTCATAGGTTAATAAGTTGGATAAGTATAATTTTGAAAATGCAAAAATATGAATTTTTTTCCTGATAGTTTTTCAGAAATATTTTGTTGACTCAAATAAAATTGTAATTTTGTGTTCATGCAACCGATTGCATTTTGATTATTAATCTGTTGCATCAAAGTTTTAATGGATTAAAACTGATCTTCTTTTAATACCCTTGATCACTTCAATTAAGAAGAATAGTGAATAATATATTAAAGCTAATGAATGATTAAATTTCAGATTACGACTTTTTTAAAAGTTTGATTTTCAATTATTGAATGGTAGATGTTTAAATGGCATTATCCAAAGAATTAAATAAAAAGATACAGGGTGAGGTGATCTTTATTTAATTTTCCGGAAATGCCATTTTTAATTTTCACCCCGATTATCAAGAACTTCGAGCCACCGTCATTGCGAGTTCTGACCTAATGAATTTAGGAACAATGTGGATATGACAGGGAATAAACTTCTTCTGTTAGGGTTAA
>CAYUEI010000021.1:0-21764 GCA_964443445.1 uncultured Prolixibacteraceae bacterium
ATTATCTGGTTTATAAAAATGAAAATGAGAGAAATGTAGAAACCGGAATGAGGATACTTAACAAGGAAGAAAGAATCAGAGAAATCGCAAAAATGCTTAGTGGTGAAAATCCAACTCCGGAAGCAATTGCAAATGCCAGATCATTATTGAATAACTAATCAATTAATTCTGTATATTTGGAATAACAGATATTTTTTTTAACAATCAAAAACTTACTTAAATGAAAAGAATAATTTCCCTCATAGTGGTTTTACTTTTAATCGGAGGAGCTGTTTTATTTTATGTTCGTCATTATTACGTGTTTGGAGAAGGAGTAAAAGCAGGAAACCTTAACTTCATTGTTTATAAAGGATATGTTTTTAAAACATGGGAAGGCAGGGTAATTCAAACCGGATTTAAAACCCCTGTTCCGGGTAGTATGCAAAGCAATGAATTTGAATTCAGTATAATTAACGATAGCATAGCTAAAGTACTTGAGCTAAATAGCGGTAAATTTGTTGAACTTCGTTATAAGGAATTTTTAGCACCGCTGCCATGGAGAGGGCAAAGCAAATATATAGTTACCGAAGTGATAAAGATAGTAGAAGATAATTCTGCAACGGGGCTGCCTTATTAAAGGCTGTTGAATTATTTGTCGTAACGCTTATCCCACCATTTGCGCAATCTTTCCAACATAGATAATTCTTGTTGGCTGTTTCCGGCTTTCCAGATTCTTTTGTTTTTAATCTTTGCAGGAAGGTATTGCTGTTTAACAAAATTGCCTTCGAAAGAATGGGCATATTTGTAATTTTCACCATAGCCTAAATCTTTCATTAGTTTAGTCGGGGCATTCCTCAAATGTAATGGCACTGGAAGATTACCTGTATTTCTTACCAATTCCAGAGCATCATCAATAGCACAATATGAAGAATTAGATTTAGGTGAGGTTGCAAGGTAGATAGTAACTTCAGAGAGAATAATCCTTCCTTCGGGCCATCCGATTTTATTGATTGCATCGAATCCTGCATTTGCAAGCAGGAGCGCATTTGGATTAGCCAGGCCGATATCTTCAGAAGCAGAAATAACTAATCTTCTGGCAATGAATTTAGGGTCTTCACCTCCTTCTACCATTCTGGCAAGCCAATATACCGCACCGTCCGGATCGCTTCCTCTTATACTTTTTATAAATGCGGATATGATATCATAATGCATTTCTCCGTTCTTATCGTAAGCAGAAGGATTTTCCTGGAGCGATGATGTAACTTTTTCATTATTAATGATAACAGGTTCAGAGTCTGATGAGTTGACTACCAATTCTATGATGTTGAGAAGCTTTCTCGCGTCTCCCCCTGCGAATCTGAACAAAGCTTCTTTTTCAAGAACTTCAATTTTTAATTTCTTTAATTCAGCATCATTTTCAATGGCAAAATTCAACAGTTTATTGAGGTCATCAATTTCAAGTGATTTCAGCACATAAACCTGGCAACGCGACAATAGGGGAGTAATAACTTCAAAAGAAGGATTCTCGGTTGTTGCTCCAATTAGTGTGACGATTCCTTGTTCTACAGCCCCAAGCAGCGAGTCTTGCTGTGCCTTGCTAAACCTGTGTATTTCATCGATGAAAAGTATCGGATTGGGTTTATTGAAAAACTGTTGTTTTCCTGCTTTGTCAATGGCCTCCCTGACATCTTTTACGCCTGAACTGACGGCACTTAATATATAGAATGGTCTGTTAAGCGTGTTTGCAATTATCTTGGCAAGGGTAGTTTTTCCAACACCAGGAGGTCCCCATAAAATGAGTGAAGTTATATTATTGGCTTCAATCATTTTACGGAGTATTGCATCATGCCCGACTAAATGTTCCTGACCAATATATGTGTCAAGTGATTTGGGTCTTAATCGTTCTGCCAGCGGTTGATATGACATAATGCAAAAATAATAAAGTGTTTAGCTAAAATATTAATTACAATATCTTTTAATAACATTGTAAGCTTCTTCAATTCCAAGTTCACCCGACTTACTTAAATCCTTGGCTCCGTCTTCTACTTTGTTTAAGAGAATCTTTACCAGACCTCTGTTATAGTAAGCTTCAGCAAACTCAGGTTCAAGTGCTATGGCTTTGTCGTACTCTTCAATAGCTGAAATATATTTTTCATTACGGCAATATATATTTCCCCGGTTAAAGTAAGCAAAATAGAAGTTAGGGTTCATATATACCACGACTGAATAATCAGTTAATATATCATCATAAGTACCGGAATATGAGCCGGTATTTTTTTGAGTACCCTGACTTGAGGCAGGTTTATTAACAAGTTCACCAATTTCATTTACAGCCTTTACATTTTCAATTTGCTCAAGCATTCGGGCTTTGGTATTAGCCCGCATAAAATAAGCAAGCAGATTTCTTTCATCATTCTTGATTGCCCTGTCAAAATCAGCAATAGAATTGTTAAAATCATTTATTAAAGCCTTAAATATTCCCCGATAAAGAAAGTAGGTACTGTTTTTATCATTGGTCTTTATTTTTTCATCAAAAGTTGAAATCTGCTTTTGGTAGAATTCAAAAGATGATGACGACACGCTGTTGTTGTTTGAGATTGTTAGATAAGGGTCGTAGTTATAGGCCGCATTAAGGTTTTCGACAACAATATTGAAATATCCTACATCATCGTTCTCTGCCCTTTTTTTATTGATGTTTATGATTTCAAAAAGAGGAAGCAGTCTGATTTCTATATTCATGTCTTGAACTTTTCCCGGGTCAGTTTTAGATGCTGATTGATTTTTACGAGAATCTTCAAGTACAAGATCTGCTTTAAGTTTTCGTTTCCTCAGATCTTCAATATCAATTTCCTGTTCTGAATTAGTATTAACTGTATCATTTAATTCAGTTTCATCTATATGTCCTGCAGCTTTAGCTTGTTGTTTCTGGGCTTGTTGTTGCCATGCAAGCATTTGTTGTTGCTGAAATTTGATTTTTTCTTCGGTTGTTTGCCAAGGCCTTTTAGCAAATCTCGGATCCAAAAGTGAAGCTTTGTCATAATCACCTTGATATCCGGGTTTTCCAATCATTTCTTTGGCAATTCCTCTGTTAAAGTAGGCACTTGCGAGTTGAGGATCCAGCTTTATGGCATCGTCATAATCCATTATGGCTGACTCATAGCTTTCAAGTTGTTGTTTAATCATCCCTCTGTTTAGGTATGCAAATGAATTCTTGGGATCAAAATATATTGACATATCGAAATCACGCAATGAACCGGCATAATCTTCTTTCTCAAGTTTAATAAGGCCACGACTCATATACCCCAAAGAATTATTAGGTTTTATTCTTATGAGCTGGTTGCAATCGGATATTGCTTTATCCCATTCTTTCAAAAGCTGATATGCGATGCTCCTATTAAGATATGCATTAAAATTTTTCGACTTTAATTTTATTGCCTGAGTATAATCTTCAATTGCTCCTTGATAATCACGCATAGCAGCTTTGCATATCCCCCTGTTGTTGTAAATATCAGCGTTTTCACCATCCAGTTCCATTGCTTTAGAGTAATCGTCAAGAGCAAGATTGAATTCTTTAAGATTATAATGAACTACACCTCTGTACATTATCGCTTCAGGAAAAAAAGGCTTGATTTCAATAGCCATGTCAAGGTCTTTTTTGGAACCTCTGAAATCATCAAGTTCAAGCTTGGCAATTCCTCTGTAATAGTATGGTTCGGGTAAGTATGGTTTTAATTTTATAACCATATTAAAAGTCTGGATTGCACTTGTATAATTGCCGAAATATAATTTGCTCCTTCCTGCAAGAATAGCTTTATCGGTATTTAATTGGGAAAACCCTTCAAAAACAAGAAAGACAAAAAGAATAACTGTTAATCGTTTCATAATAAATATTGATATTCACAAAAATAATATTTTTAAAGGGTGACATAGTGTTTTTCATTTATTTTAACGGATAAGTAGATTAATAATTACGTGTAATAAAAAAAGAAGATTAAGATTGTTTTTTACTTCATCTTTGATTAACTTTTTAGAAAATTTAAATTTTTGAAAAATAATTTCGAAATGACTTTTTTCACTGTAATTACAAGATGAAAAAGGTTACTTTTGTTAACTTTTTTAAAAAATCGGAGATGAAACTTCTGGATAAGATCAAACAAAACGCTTCTTTTCATAATAAAAGGATTGTTTTACCCGAGGGGAAAGAACCTCGAACATTAAAAGCAGCTGAAATAGTACTTAAGGAGAAAATTGCCCAAATTATTTTATTGGGTGATGCCAAGGAAATATCTGATGTTGCAGGTAATCTTGATGTAGATATCAGTTCTGCTGTTATTGTTAATCCAAAAACTGATGCAAAGAGAGAGGCCTATGCCGATAAGATGGTTGAGATACGAAAGAGCAAGGGATTGACTAAGGAAGAGGCTCTTAACCTTCTTAATGATCCTCTTTATTTCGGCCCAATGATGATAAAATGCGGAGATGCAGATGGAGAGCTTGCCGGTGCTATAAACGCAACGGGCGATGTTTTACGTCCTGCTTTGCAATATATAAAGACTGTTCCCGGCTGTAGTGTTGTGTCAGGAGCTTTTTTCATGTTTGTCGATAAGAAATTCGGAGAAGATGGGATTCTTGTTTTTGCTGATTGTGCTGTAATGCCTGACCCTACCGATGTACAACTGGCCGAAATAGCTGTTGCATCAGCTAAAACAGCTATTGCAATTGCAGGATTCGAACCAAGAGTTGCTATGTTAAGCTTTTCAACTAAAGGAAGTGCAAACCATCCTTTGGTGGATAAGATTAAGAATGCAACTAAAATAGCGAAAGAAATGGCCCCTGAACTTTTGATCGATGGAGAACTTCAGTTAGATGCTGCTTTGGTAAAAGAGGTGGGTGAGTTGAAATGTCCGGGAAGCCCTGTCGCCGGAAGAGCTAATATTCTTGTTTTTCCTGGACTTGAGTCAGGTAATATTGGTTATAAATTGGTACAGCGTTTGGCCGGAGTAGAAGCTATCGGTCCTGTTTTACAGGGTATGGCTGCCCCTATTAATGATTTGTCAAGAGGATGCTCAGTTACCGATATCGTCAATATGATTGCAGTTACTGCCAATCAGGCTGCAGGTTTAAGTTAAATTTAGAAATTCAATTTTATGTCAGAACCTATAATAGAGTCGATTGTTGATTTTGGATTAACCAAAGAAAAAAAATCAGCTAAGTTATTTTCAAAAGTGGGAATTGTATGTTGCGAAAATGACGGGCAATATATTGCCCGGGTTTGTAGTTCATACGGTATGGATGTTTTGTTCTGGGAGGCTACTACTGAAAAGATAAGGCGGTCATTAGATAGTATTGAAGCTATAATGCAAAGCAGAATACGAAACTGGGGGGCTACTGAATCTGAAAAGAAAGCTGTTATGTCCAGAATAAAAGGTACAACAGACCTTCATGATCTTAAAGATTGTGATCTGGTTGTTGAAACTGTTTCTTCTACCAGCATTGGCAGGACTCTTGATGCCAGAAAAAGATTATTTGAAGAACTTGAAAAGATTGTTGATTCAAGCTGCATTATTGCCACAAATTCAACTTCAGTTATTATTTCTGATCTTTCTGAAGGCCTAAAACACAGAGAAAGATGCATTAGCATTCATTTCATGATTAATTCTGTCGATTCAAGAATAGTAGAAATTACTAAGGGACTTTATACCTCTGAAGAAGCATATGAAAAAGTAAGCCAGTTCATTAAGATGGTTAAAAGAAAAGCTATTCCTGTTGAAGAATCCGTTGGGCTTATTAGTGTCAGAATGTTTGTCATTATTCTGAATGAAGCTTGTGAATTGATGCAGGAAGGTGTTAGCAGTAAGGATGATATAGAGCAACTTATGCATACCGGATATGGAATGAGAATGGGTCCTTTTGCAATAGCTGATATTATGGGTCTCGATAGAGTTGTCAGATGGATGGAAAACCTCTTTAATGAATTCGGAGATGCTCGTTATAAACCAAATCCTGTTATCAGAAGACTTATCAGACAGCATTGCTATGGTGTCTCTTCAGGAAAGGGGTTCTTCAAGTATGATGAATATGGCGAAAGGATTAAATAACTTTTTAAATACCGGATTAATATAATATAAACCAGCGAAATGAAAATATTAGTACTTAATTGTGGCAGCTCTTCAATAAAATTTCAATTATTCGAAATGGATAATGAATCAGTGCTTGCTAAGGGTTTGGTTGAAAAAATCGGTTTAAATGGTTCTTGTTTGAAACTTACTAAAGCCGATGGACAGGAAGTTATTTTTGAAGGAGAAATTCTGGACCATAAAATCGGTATTGAATATGTGTTAGGCGTCTTATCAAGTAAAAAACATGGCTGTCTTTCGAAATTAAATGAAATTTCTGCTGTAGGCCATAGAGTTGTACATGGTGCTGAAAGATTCAAATCAAGTGTCCTGATTTCTCAGGAAGTTATTTCTGAAATGGAGAAATGTATTGATCTTGCTCCATTACACAATCCGCCAAATCTTAAAGGTATTGAAGCAATTACTGAAATAATACCTAATATGCTGCAGGTTGGAGTTTTCGATACTGCATTTCATCAGACTATGCCTAAGTATGCTTATATGTATGGAATACCTTATAGCTTGTATCAAAAATATAGTATAAGAAGATACGGCTTCCACGGAACAAGCCACAGATACGTAAGCAAAAGAGCTTGTGAAATTCTTGATGTAAACTATAACGAACAGAAGATAATTACTTGCCATTTAGGAAATGGTGCATCAATTACGGCTATTGATAAAGGCGAATCTGTTGATACTTCAATGGGATTTACTCCCGTAGAAGGTTTAATAATGGGTACCCGGGCCGGTGACCTCGATATAGGGGTTGTTACATACCTGATGGAAAAGGAAAATCTAGGAGTTGAAACAGCTTCAACTCTTTTTAATAAACATAGCGGTATGCTCGGATTAACAGGTATTTCATCTGATTCAAGAGATATCCTGAAAGCCGCTAATGAAGGAAATGAACAAGCTAAAATGGCAATGGAAATTTATAACTACCGGGTTAAAAAATATATTGGTTCTTACATTGCAGCAATGAACGGATGTAATATTTTGGTTTTCACTGGTGGTATAGGAGAAAATGCTGTTCACGTCAGAAAAGGTATTTGTGCAGATCTTGAATGGCTGGGAATTGAAATTGATGAAAAAGTAAATTCTAAAATAAGAGGTACAGAAGCTGTTATAAGTTCTGAAAACTCAAAGATTAAAGTTTTAGTAATACCAACGAATGAAGAATTAATGATTGCCCGCGATACATTAAACTTCATGAAAGAGTAATGATAGATATAAAAAAGGATGTTACTCATAACATCCTTTTTTATTATTTCCGGTTAAGGTTAGCTCTTTTCTTATTTCAAATTATTCAGCAGCTTCCTGAATTTCTTCAACTGACTCCTCAATTTCTTCAGCTGCATCTTCAATAGCTTCTCCTGTTTCGTCTATAACATCTTCAATAGCTTCACCTGTTTCATCAATTGATTCCTCAACATCTTCAATAACTTCAGTGGCTTCGTCACTTACATCCTTTGATTTGTTCTGGTTACTGCATGCTGCTAAAAATATTAAACAAAAGATTGCTAAAAACAAAGATTTCTTCATGGTAATAGTATTAAGTGTTTAACAATTGTTCAAATATAGTTATTCTTGTTTATAAGAAATATTTGCAACTAAGTTAATGAAAATGGATGGCCTTTAAAATTCTTTTAAAGAAACTTTTCATGACAGATTTTCTATATATATTTTTATTTGAAAAATAATTCTGAAATTGCAACCTTGTTAATTTAATATTGTCATTGTTGATGAATGTTTATTGGAAAAATTACAGACTATCGTAAGGTGTTAATATTTAATGAATTATTGAAAATCTTAAATCAAAGCTATATGAAAAAAAATGTATTTTCTCTACTCCTGATGTTTGTTGTGTTTGTTTCAAGTGCTCAGGGTATTGGTAATGACGTCACTTTTGATGATTTCCCTGATGATAATAATGTTCAGACAGTAATGGGTTCAATCAAAATTAAACGAATCTCAGGATTTGGCGGACCTATAATGAGCTTTACTTCTCTTAATGGTGAATTTGCTCATCTTATGGGAGGCGGTGGAGGTGTAATTCTCAATAATCTTTTTATCGGAGGCTATGGTGAAGGAGTTACTAATACTTTAACTATCGGTGGAACTGCTTCTCTTACTGACTTTGACTTTGGACATGGAGGTTTCTGGGTAGGTTATGAAATTGGTCATAAAATGATTATTCATCCGGTAATAAGTTCAAGAATAGGGTGGGGCGGTATAACAGGTTATGATGAGATTAATAGTAAAGAAGTTAAAGATAATTTCTTTGTTCTGATTCCTACTATTTCTGCTGAAATTAATCTTACCCGCTTTTTTAAAATAAATATAGGTGCTGAATATAGGAGAACTTTTAATGTGAACAACCTGATTGGATTAAATGATAATAACTTTTCAGGCTTAGGCGTTCATTTAAACTTTTTATTCGGTTGGTTCTAATACGTCTTTATTTAACAGGAACTTTAAACCACTTATTTTCAGTTAATTCATGTTCGTAGTTTTCAATATATAAAATTGCTTCTTCAGGAGAAGAGGTGATTTTATATATTTTTCGATAATTTTCTTTTGCAAATGTTTCTGAATATGACTTTTCAAATTGATTGAAAAGATCATTAAAATATCCGTTAATATTTATAAAAACTATAGGTTTACGGAGGTAATCAAGTTGTTTTAAGGTGATTACCTCCAGTATTTCTTCTAAAGTGCCAAATCCTCCGGGCAATGCAATAAAAGCATCAGATTTATCTCTCATCAATGCTTTCCTTTCATCCATCGTTTCTGTAATGATAATTTCGTCTGACTTGTCCGATGTTAATTGGAAATTATGAATTTTCAATGGAATAATGCCGGTAATGTGCCCTTTATGCAATTTCACTGTTGAAGCTAAATGTTCCATTAATCCAACATTCGCACCTCCAAAAATCAATGAATGGTTTCTTGTTCCAATTAATTTTCCAAGTTCTTCAGCAGCTTTAAAATAAATATCATTAACTGCATTGCTTGAAGAGCAGTAGACACAAATATTCATAAAGAATGGTGTTTACGCATCTATATTTGCATAAGTAGCATGATCTTCAATGAATTGTCGGCGCGGTGGAACATCATCACCCATTAACATTGAAAATATATGATCCGCTTCAGCTGCACTCTCTATGGTAACCTGTCTTAAAGTCCTTCTTTCGGGATTCATAGTAGTGTCCCATAACTGTTCAGCATTCATTTCTCCAAGACCTTTATATCTCTGTACGTGAAAACCTGTATCTTTTCCACCTCCCATTTCTTCAATTATCCTTATTCTTTGCTGTTCACTCCATGCGTATTCTTCTTTTTTACCCTTCTTTACAAGGTATAAAGGAGGAGTCGCAATATATAAATAACCATTTTTTATCAGCTCCTGCATATATCTGAAGAAAAGAGTCATTATTAATGTAGCAATATGGCTTCCATCAACGTCAGCATCGGTCATGATTACTATCTTTTTATACCTGAGCTTGTTGATATTAAGGGCTTTTGAATCTTCGTCGGTACCAATGCTTACTCCCAGTGCCGTAAAGATATTTCTGATTTCTTCACTGTCGAAAACCTTATGCTGCATTGCTTTTTCAACATTCAGGATTTTTCCCCTAAGCGGAAGTATGGCCTGAAATTGCCTGTCTCTTCCTTGTTTAGCTGTTCCTCCAGCTGAATCTCCCTCAACCATGAAGATTTCACATTTATCAGGATCATTATCAGCACAGTCAGCCAATTTGCCCGGTAATCCGCCCCCCGACATTACATTCTTTCGCTGTACAAGCTCTCTGGCTTTTCTTGCTGCATGGCGGGCCGTCGCTGCCAGTACTACCTTGGAAACAATAGCCTTGGCATCTTTTGGATGCTCTTCAAGATATATTGAAAGCATTTCACTAACTGCCTGATCTACTGAAATACTTATCTCCGAGTTGCCTAATTTCGTCTTCGTCTGTCCTTCAAACTGAGGCTCTGCTACTTTTACTGACAATACTGCTGTCAAGCCTTCACGGAAATCATCTCCGCTTATTTCTATCTTCAGTTTATCCAACATCCCCGATTTGTCAGCGTAGGCTTTTAATGTTCTTGTCAATCCTCTTCTGAAACCGGTAAGGTGGGTTCCTCCTTCAATGGTGTTGATGTTATTTACGTAAGCATGAATGTTTTCTGTAAACGAAGTGTTGTAATGTAATGCAATTTCAACCGGTACATCATTCTTTTCCGTTGATATATGTATTGTCTCATCTATTAGTCTTTCTCTTGTATTATCAAGATATTCAACAAACTCTTTTAACCCTTCTTCTGAATAAAAAAGTTCTTTCTTAAAATTGCCATCTTCGTCCACATCCCTTCTGTCTACAATAGAAAGGTTCAAACCTGCATTCAGAAAAGCCAGCTCTCTTAAGCGAGCTGAAAGAATTTCGTATTTATATGTTGTGGTAAGAAATATTGAATCATCAGGCTTGAAAGTGATAATAGTTCCTGTTTTATTAGAATTGCCTTCTGTCCTTATATCTCCTAAAGATTTACCCTGAGAAAACTCCTGCACCCATATTTTGCCGTCACGATGAACTTCTGCCTTCAAATGAATTGATAACGCATTTACGCATGAAACTCCTACCCCGTGAAGCCCTCCTGATACTTTATATGAGTCTTTATCAAATTTTCCGCCCGCATGTAATACTGTCAATACTACTTCAAGAGCTGATTTCTTTTCCTTTTCATGATAATCAACCGGAATACCCCTGCCATCATCAATTACTGTTATGGAATTATCTTCGTTTATTATTACATCTATATTTTTGCAATAGCCTGCAAGTGCTTCATCTATAGAATTATCAACAACCTCATAAACCAAATGGTGAAGCCCTTTTTCATTGACATCCCCAATATACATCGCCGGACGTTTCCTTACCGCTTCAAGTCCTTCCAATACCTGTATGCTGTCTGCTGAATAATTGCCGTTACCATTTCCATTGGTAAGGTCTTTGTTCTCTAATTCGCTCATCTTTTTGCTTAATTTTATATCAAAATAATAACAATCATCATTTTTTCAGACGATATTCCTCGTACAGATTTTTTATTGTTCAGGAATATTTTCGTCATTCATTATTATATATCCCGAATGATCGAAATCTTATTGTGAAAAGTGATATTTTGTTATTGAATTTCAATGTTTTATAAAAGAATACTTTTTTCTTTTTTGTTCGCTCAAATATAATAAAATATAGCCTGATGACCTACTTTTTAGACCATCTGAAATCAAAAGTTTTCAACAACTTAAGGTTAAATTTTAATTAAAAGATATATCTGGCCCCAATAAGAAAATGTATACCCTGAGAGTTGTATCCATTCCAGGTTTCATAATTCTGATTTAACAGATTACTGACATTTAAAAAGAAATTCAACTTGTTTGAATATTGATATTCACCTCCAAGATTTATGTCTATAATCGTCTTTAAATCATGATATTCTGTAGTGTAAACAGGATTGTCAATTAACAACTCTTCCTTTTTGTAGTTATATGTGCATATTTCAACTTCACCTTTCCTCGGTCCTATTACTGAAGCATCTAAGGTCGCCTTTATTTTTTCTGTTATTTGTACCGATGTTGATAACGTTGCATCAAATGATGGCAAATGGGTTATTACCTGAATGTCATCTGCCGTGTGATTGTAATAATTTCCTGCAAGTGATATGTTTATTTTCTCACTGCTGTACCTTATGTTTCCTCCAAACCTGAGTGTATTCAAGTTGCTGTATTTAACTCCAAATACATTCACTACATGATTCGAACCATTGGCATATTTTACCATGTTAAGATAATAGAACGGATTATTGCCATTGATTGAATAATTCACATCTATCAAATAGGCTATCTTCCTGCTTATTTTTCCCTTGAAACCTCCAAAAAAGCTAATGTATTCCTGCGATGGCCTTAACTCCTGATATGGATCTATATATGGATTGATTTCTGTCATCATTTTATAATGATTGGAAGAAAGCTTACCATTTGTCCCGGCAAATAAGGTAAGAACGTTTTTTATGGGGTAATACTCAAAATTGATATTGGGAGATATATGTAGTGTAGCACTTGAATCATCATCAAAAATACCGGCCATATTGAGACCTGCCTTCAGATATATATTACTCCAGCTGAATTCTGCTGCCGGACTTAATCCCGCATATACAAACTGATGATTTGAAACTTCCTGTGAATAGCAATTCGCTGTACTGTCCTGATAGATATAATCTACTTTTGAATCAAGAAGCAAGTTGAATTTCTTTAGCTCCATCGAATAGTTTCCTTCGAAATTTGCATGATGCGTTCTTTGCCCCGTTATGTTCCAGAAGTAATTATACCCCAACAAAGTATTATGCACAAATTTCGATCTTGGAGATAGACTCCTTAACCTGAAATTTGTAAATGCATTGTTTAATACCTGCTTCTTATTAAGCGTAGTTGATACCTTTTCTGTATCCCTGTATAATAATGAATCAGTTCCGGGAAAACCATAATAATCAAACCTGTTTCTGTCATAATTGATATTCCACTCCAATACAGCCCTCTTGAAATAGTTCTTCATGAATATACTTGCAGTATTTTGACTGTAAGGCGTTTTTACCCTCAATTCATTGTTCAGCTTTACCGAAGGCCATGCTGAATAATGAAAAAGATGAAGCCCGAAATCTGTCGTCTTAGTTGGTGATGCATTGACGAATATTTCAGCATACGGAGTATATGCATTACCAATTCCCCCTTTTATAAATCCTGTGTTATGATGCGTCTTTGGAGGATTTCCCAACTGAACTACCGGTAATTTTGTTATCGTCTTCTTTACTGGTATTAATGTTGAATTTATTTTATAATCAAAGACTGGTGAATAATTTGTTGAGTCTGTAATCTTTGGTGAAGTATTTATCTTTATTGCATTAGTTATCGAAGGCTGATAGGCTTTTATAACTTCTACTTCCTTTACAAGCGAACTGTCCCTCTGTGAAAACACAGAAGTCGTTGATATTATTAGTGCAAGCGTTGGTATTATTTTGTTTATGCTTCTCATCTGTGCTATTCTTTAATTGTTTTGAATTGAATCAGCCGGATTGACATCCTTAATTATTGCTTCTCCCTCCCTTAGCGAAATTATTGTCATCTTTTGTTTTGCGGCTTCTATTATCCCGTCTTCTGCATTTGAATAATTGTCAATGATGCTCTTCAAGGTATGTCTTGCCTGAAATAAATCATTCTGAGTCAGATATATGTCTGATAAGAGAATGAATGACTTTCCTAACCAATATTGATGTGGGGAGTTCTTTCCAATGAAATCCATTATTTCATCTTCACTCTCCTTTAGCTGATTCCTGTCATATAATATTTGGGCTTTGTAATATTTCGACTCTGCCCCCTCTGAAGTTTTGGTGTCTTCACTCAATAAACTGAAGAATTTGAAAGCTTCATCTGTCCTTGATAATTTATAGCTTGAACTTGCAATTATGAAATTTGCCTCACGTATCATTGCTTCAGTAATGTTTTCTGTTGAAAGCAATAGTTTTGCTGTGTTTACTGCTTCTTCATTTAATCCTAACTTATATGAAGCTCTTGTTATTCCTGCTCTTGATTTTAATATATTCCATTTTGAACCTGCTATTTGTTCCAGCCTCTTGAAATAGTCAAGCGATACGTCATATTTTCTTGCATTGAAAGTCAATTCACCTGCCTTTAGCAACGATTGCTCTGTGAATATGTTATCCGGCATAGCTGCAACTTTTTCATATAGCTCAAGCGATTTGGTATATTGACCTTTAGCGTAATAGCTATCTGCAAGATAGAAAATGGCATTGGTTTTAAAACTTCCGTCAGGGAAACGCAACAGATATTCTTCTAACTGAATCTCTGAACCTGATTCTCCCGACATATATTTCTTTTCTGCTGCCATGTAAAATATTGAATCCTGGGCAGTTGATGAAACCGGTGTATATCCCCCAATCGACTGAATATATGCAAAATACCCATCTACATTGTTAAGCTCTATGTAGTTGTTTTTAATACCTACCAACGCCGAATTGGCCTCTTCGGTCTTTGGATAATTCTCAACTAACTTTTTATAGGTTTCAAGAGATATATTGAAGTCATTCTTGTTGTAATAAATCAATCCTAACTGCAATAGAGCCTTACGCGAAAATATGCTTTGTGGTGATTTGGATATCAATTGTTTGTAGCTCTCTATTGCCCCATCTATATTATTGGTCCTTTCCATTGTATGCCCAAGCTCATACATGGCATTATCTGTATATGATGATTTGGGATACTGACTCGTCAGAAGCTTTAAATCACTTGTTTTCTTTGAATAATCCTTGCTTAATCCTGCACATATTGCCCGCTGGAATATCGCATAATCAGGATCATATGTGTTTAAATTGAACGAATTAGAGTAATTTTTCATTGCCTCAGCGTAATCCCTGACAAGATAATAGCAATCGCCCAAACGATTATAAGCATCTGCTTTGAATTGCTCTGTTGTCTTGCTTTGGCTTAGATACTTTCTGAACCAGACTGAGGCCTGATCATATTTCTTCTGATTGAACCAGCAATATCCTGTATTGTAATAGGCTGTCCCAAATTCTGTTAATGAAAAAGCTCCCGGGGATGTTTGAAATTGAGAATATCCTTCTATTGCTTTTTGATATTGACCTGTCCTGTAGTTTGCTTCGGCATTCCAATATAAAGCCTGTGCTTTATACATCCTGTTGTAGGTTGAATTTTCCAACGACTTCTGGAAGTATTTCATCGCACCCGAGTAATTAGCATCATTGAATAATTCCAGTCCCCTGTAATAGGTTACCCTTTGATAAGCCTCCTTTACTGATGGCGATTGTACTTTTATTTTTTCTATCGAACTTATTGCATCACTGTAGTTTCTTGTTGTCATATACACCTTAACAAGATAATCGAAGGCAGCATCATTCCTTTCTGAATCAGGATATTTGGTAATGTATTTGTCAAACGCCTTAATAGTTTCACTGAATGGTGAATATGAAAGCTCATACGATAATTTGGCGTAGTTGAATAAAGCATCCTCTTCAATTTTTGGATTGAAACTGAATTTTGATGCCTGCTCAAAAGCAGTTCTTGCTTTATTCTTGTCTTTTATTTTTAAATAACAGTCAGCCAGATGGTAAAGTGAATTTTGTGCCAGACTGTCACTACCTGCCGATGCTTTTTCCAAAGCATCTATTGCTTTTTTGTTTTCCCCTATCTGATAATAGCAGTATCCCAACCTGTAAAAGTCTTCCCTGGTCTTTTTGCCATTCAACCCCTTATATGCATCAAGATATTTAATTGCATTTATATACCTTCCCGTTTCAAAATATGAATCCCCAACTATTTTCTGTAATTCATTTCTTTGTTCTTCAGGTGCTGCATTTACAAGCTTTTCACCTGTCTCAATTACCATTTCATATTTTTCCTGCAGATAATATATTTGGGTTGTGTAATATGGGATAAAACCTGCAAATTCCTTGTTGTTCTGCAGCTTGGTGAATTCCTGAAGCGCTGTTTCATATTTACCATTGAGATAGTTTATATATCCCCAGTAATATGAAGCCGATTGTGCATATATTGAATTGCTTTTCTTTACTTCAAAGAATGCCTGGGCTGCTTTATTCATATCACCGGCTTCAAAATTGCTGTATCCTGTGTAAAACCTGTAATCATCCAGATCTGACTTCTCAAGTGCTGATGGTTCTACTTTCTCAAATGTCTTCGATGCTACTTTAAATTTACGGTTTGAAAATTGAATTTTGGCAAGCTCAAACCATAACTGGTTTTCCCATGGCGAACCATAACTCTTTGGCAGATATTCTGTTATTTCGTTCTCAGCAGTCTTGTTATTCTGTTTTATCAAACACATAAGCCTATAATAATCAAGATCAAATATTATAGGATCATTGGCATTAAATTGCTCTTTCAAATCCTGAAACATCTTCTCCGCTGCAATATAATTTGATGTTTGATATAAGTCCTTGGCCTTCGAAAGACTTATATTCTGAATGCTTTTTTGTGAAAAAGCCTGCTGAAAAGAAATAAAAAATAATATTAGAGCTATCGATATTAGCTTATATGACAATTTGTTAAGTTCCATAATACTACTAAATAAATTTTAACAAAAATAAGTATTTAATCCCAAACACCCCGTTCATTTTAAATTGAATTCTCAACATTAAACTGTTTATTACTTTATTATAGTATCTGATTTGAATAAAAAAATTTAGTTTTGTGTTTAAATTTAGTTTCTATGGACAGCCTTTATTCTATTTCGGTTTCTAATGCAGATATTTACCAGCGCGAACAGCTGGTGCTTAATGATGTTAATTTCCAGATTAATAATGGAGAATTTGTTTTCCTGATTGGGAAAGTTGGTAGCGGTAAATCAAGCCTTATTAAAACCCTTAATGCCGAAATACCTCTGTACAAAGGTTCTGCCGATGTTGCCGGTTTTAAACTTGAATCTATTAAGAATAAAGATATCCCTTTCTTAAGAAGAAAGATAGGAGTTGTTTTTCAGGATTTTAAACTTCTCACTGATAGAAATATTTATAACAACCTCTTTTTTGTCCTTAAAGCTACCGGCTGGACTGACAAGAAAACTATGGATGAAAGGATTAACCTGATGCTTGAAGAGGTTGGAATGAAGGATGTTAAGAAAAAAATGCCACATCAGCTTTCAGGCGGAGAGCAACAACGTATTGTTGTCGCCCGCGCTTTACTTAATAACCCTGATATTATCCTTGCTGACGAGCCAACAGGTAATCTTGATTATGATACTTCTGTTGAAATTCTTGATTTATTCAGAAAGATTCACGCTGAAGGTAAAACAATCCTTATGGCTACTCATGATAAGCTAATGATTGAAAAATACCCTTCAAGAACTTTAATTTGTTCTGAAAAGAAAATTTCGGAGTCAGATACTAAACCTGAATTACTCGACTTCAGATCTCTTCTTGATTGATATTTATAACTTAATTTCCTGGTAGTTACGAATATATTGAAAGTAAAGCTGCTTAATGTAGTTATACAGGTTCTTTTCATCCATATATAATGGCAATTTTGATAATAACTCGTCTGGAAGATCTTGTGAAATGATATAGTAAACTTCTGAAGAACTGCCCGCAAATATTCCAGCACCATTATCAATATTCGAATATATCAGTACCGGTTCTGTGAATAAGGCAAAACCTGTATTTGATTGTTTGCCCACTGAATTCAAATGAAGATACATCGCCTCTGATATCGAACTTAGTTCAATCCTGAAAATCCTAAATGTAAAATTATATTTCTCACCGGTATAATAGGATTCGTTATTGTTATACGTATAAATACTGTTCAGTATTACAGAAAGACCATATTGCTTGCCGTCAAATAGTTTGTCGTCAAATATTGAAAACCTGTTGTATGAAGAACCTCCAAAGATGTCTTCAGTATCATCAGTTCCAAATACTGGATCATTTGAATTCAAATTGCCGCCAGAATATTCGGGGTAAACAATAAAACTGTCCTCCGCCATTTTTAGAATTGATAGTGAAGCTGTTTCAGCTTTTATCCGGTAAAAATTCCTTTCCCCCGAAGGATCAGAAAAATAAATTTTAGCATTCTTATCAGTATAAGTTTCGTAATTTTCAGAATGAATAGTTGTAAATGTATCTATCTTTTCAATTTTAATAGCTGAAGGTATATTTGTTTCAGCTTTTACGGTTTCAAATCCTTCAGCTTCAATCTGAATGTTATATTTTTTACCGCTTTCTATTTTTATTGCTTTATTTCTGTATTTACCGCTTTCAAATTTTGTGGCAATTTGATTGCCGGTATTATCATATTTGACAATAGAATCAATTTCAGTAATGAAAGTGAAGTCGGAATAAGTAGTTTCTCCCTGTCTGAATGTTATTTTAGCATTTTTTACCGATTCGAAATATTCCTTGTCATCTAAGGCTGAAACTGAATATGTAAGATCAATCGAAGGAATGCTATCCGGCGATAAAAAGCAATTTACAACCAGCATCGGTTTTAAATCTTTTTCTTCAAATTCTACTATCTTAAGACAACTTGTCGTTGTGATAGCAAAAAGTATAAAGATTATATATGCTACATTTCTTTTCATGGCCTTTAAAATTTATAAGTGTAAGATAATGAAGGAATTATTGGGAATATACTTACCTGTATCAAAGCAGGCTTAGAGTCTTCTACATAATTGTTGTTTCTTTCTACTTCATCCGAATATCCCCAATACAAATAGAACGGATTTTTTCTGTTGTATGTGTTGTAAACAGAAAGGCTTATGGTCCTTGCCCCATATTTGAATTTCCTGTGGAAGTTAACCCCTAAGTCAAGCCTGTGATAGGCAGGCATCCTGTAGTTGTTCCTGCCTTCATAAAAAGTGAGGTAGTCGTTGTAATAAGACCATTCACTATTTAAATCTTCATTTTGTTTGATTTTTTGTTTTCCCAGCGTTACAGCATTTCCTGTTCCGTATACCCATGTGATACCGACGTCTATTTTCTTGCTGAATTCATGAGTTATTGTAATGCTTACATCATGTCGCCTGTCGTATCTTGCAAAAAAAGGCTTTCCGAAATTGATGTTTTCAAACTGACGTTGAGTCCATGATAAAGTATATCCAATCCACCCTGTAGTCTTGCCAACCTTCTTCTCAAGAAGGACTTCTCCTCCGTACGACCAGCCCCGGCCAAGCTCAACCTGATCTTCCCATCCCTTTGAAGTGATTGAATATGAAGCACCATCCTTATATTCAATCATGTTTTCCATTGTCTTGTAATATCCTTCCACCGAGAGTTCCATTTCCCATGGAAGAGTGAAAAATGAACCTAAAGCAACCTGATGCGATTTTTGTGGTTTTATCCTTTTTGTCGTTGGAAGCCATAAATCAGTGGGCAGACTTACTGTCGAACTACTTAACAGATGTATGTTTTGCGACATCATTGAATATGATGCCTTTAGAGACCACTTGTCAGTTGCCTTAATCCTGACGCTTGCTCTGGGCTCTATCGAAGGATAAAAGCAATCCTGTACATGAAATCCTGAAAAATGAGCTCCCAGATTAACTTTTATTGCATCCCCGATATCAAAGTTATCTTCTGCAAATGCAAAAAATTCATTGGCATAAATATTTGGATTACCAATTATTGTGTCGAAATTAAAGTTGTTCATCTCATCATCATTTATTTTGAAATGATTGACCCCGGGTCTGAATGTGTGATAGATATAGTTGGCTCCAAATTTTATTGAATGAACCGGGTTAGGAAAGTAGTCAAATTCAGCTTTTGCCGATATGTCTTCAATGCCCGAAAAGAATTTAAACATATCACTTGAACTCTTATTTGTTGATGTGTTTTTATTAGAATATTCAAACCCAATATCAAAGTTGTATTTACTATAGGTTAAGATGAAATTACTGAATAATTTGCTCGAAATAACGTAATTCCAGCGAAGTGCACCTGTGCCGTTACCCCAGCTTATGTCTGCATCATTCTTGTTTATATACTTGATGTTGTCGCTATAGAATTCATCTTCATTTTTCATGTAAAATTTATCATCCCCAAAATATCCGCTTAAATACAAGCGGCTTCTTTCAGAAAAAACATGATTCAGTTTAACATTAAGGTCGTAGAAATAATAACCTGCACTGAGGTCATTATTATTGGTCAGTTTAAGGAAAGGCTGAAGAATTGCATCTGCATAAGTTCTTCTTCCTGAGATGATAAATGATGTTTTATCTTTAATAATCGGCCCTTCAAAAGAAAACCTCGATGAAATTATTCCCACTGATGCTTCTCCATGAAATTTCTTCATATCACCTTCTTTCATGTTGATATCGATCACTGAAGATAACCTCCCCCCGAAACGGGCAGGGAAGCCTCCTTTGTATAGCTTCACAGTTTTAAGCGCTGAAGGATTGAATACTGAGAAAAATCCAAAAAGATGGTTGACATTATATATCGGAACGCCGTCGAGCAGAAAGAGATTCTGATCAGGTCCGCCTCCTCTTACATACATTCCGCTTGTGCCTTCCGCTCCTGACTGAACGCCCGGTAAAAGCTGCAATACCTTCAATAAATCGGGCTCTCCAAGAATGAGCGGTATTTTCTGTACTTGCTGAATAGGCAATTCAACCACACTCATTTCTGTGTTTTCAATTTTATTGCCTCCCTTGCCATAAACAGTAACTTCTTCAATGGCATCGTACAGCTCAAGTCCGATAGATATTGTTGTGTCCTTCTGAAGATTTATTAAGATATCTATTGGTTTAAACCCTACAAATGAATAAGATAGCTTCTTTGCTCCCTTTGGAAGTGTTAAGCTGTAAAAACCGTAGGTGTTTGTTGTTGTTCCCTGGTATGCTTCCGGGTCAACTACGTTTGCACTGATTAACCTTTCGCCTGAAGCCTTGTCATAGACATATCCGCTGATTGTTGCTCTCTGACTGAATATCTGAACCGATAAGAAGGAAAGAACAAGCAGTAAGAAGGTTTTTTTCATATTTTGTTTTTAGGTGATATTTAAGCAAAATTAATTAAAATCAAATTTATCAATTTATCCAATACAAATTGATGAACAATAAATAAAATTGCTTGCTTCCCGGATTAAGAAATCAGGCTTGTTTAAAAATTCTTAAGTTGACTTATTTGTTACTTTATATTGCCAATATTATTAATTGATTACAAGTCAAAATCAGGGTTTTTACAAGTTAACATTAACATAACACGATTCAGATTTTCCACTATGAACAAATACCTACCACATAGGTACCAAATACCTACCACATACCTATCAAACACCATAAGAAATTTTTCTTATGGTGTTTGATAGGTATGTGGTAGGTATTTGGTTCGGTGAAGGTCACTGTCTGAATAGGACAGGAAATGGTGAAATTGTTACTCGATAATCATTCTGGCAAAGGGAACGCTTTCATGTGAAGCAAACTCTCCTTTGAGATATTTAAAATAGCCTGTAATGGCTATCATCGCTGCATTATCGGTTGTGTATCTGAATTCGGGAATGAAAAGTTTCCATTTTTTACGGATTGCCATTTCTGTAAGCTCATTTCTTAATCCGGAATTGGCTGAAACACCTCCGGCAACTGTTATTTCATTGATACCGGTTTCTTTCGATGCACGAGCCAGCTTGCCCAGCAAAATATCGATTATGGTCTTCTGAAGTGAAGCGCATAAGTCAGTTTTGTTTTCTTCAATATAGTTTTCGTTTATTTTAAGTTCATCCCTGAGATGATACAGAAAGCTGGTCTTCAAACCACTGAAACTGTAATCAAGTCCCTGGATCTTTGGTTTGTTGAATTCTATTGCTGTTGGGTTTCCTTCTTTTGCCAATCTATCGATATGAGGACCACCGGGATAGGGGAGTCCCATTACTTTAGCACACTTGTCGAAAGCTTCTCCGGCAGCATCGTCAATTGTCTGTCCGATAACTTCCATCTTAAGATGGTCTTTGACAAGTATAATTTGAGAATTTCCACCTGAAACCAATAAACACAAGTGGGGAAACTTCGGCTTGTCGTTATCGTTTTCATCATTTTTAATGAAATGAGCAAGGACATGCCCTTGTAAATGATTTACTTC
>CAYUEI010000022.1:0-21467 GCA_964443445.1 uncultured Prolixibacteraceae bacterium
TTGAAAAAAGGTATTCATTCACTGAATTAAAAAATCCTGATTTCATAAAACTTGCCGGTGCATTTGGTATAAGAGCTAAAAAAGTTGTTGAAAATGCTGATCTTGAAAATTCAATTGAAGAGATGTACGCACATAATGGACCATACTTGCTTGAAGTAGTTGTAGCTAAGGAAGATAATGTTTTCCCAATGGTAGCTACAGGAGCAAGTGTATCTGAAATCATGCTTGAAAAGCCAAACGCTTAATTTCATTTAACACGATAAAAATGAAAAAATGAAAAAAGAATTCAATATTACAGCATATTCTGAGAACCATATAGGTTTGCTGAACAGGATTACGATAATTTTCACCAGAAGAAAAGTAAATATAGAAAGCCTTACAGTTTCAGAATCATCAATAAAAGGTGTAAGTAAATTTACCATTGTTGTTTATGCAACTGAAGAAATAGTAAAGAAAATAGTAGGCCAGATTGAAAAACAGGTTGAAGTACTTAAAGCTTATTATCATTCAAATGAAGAGATAATATATCAGGAAGTAGCACTTTATAAGGTTTCTACAGAGGCTCTTACGGCAAGTAGTCAGATTGAAAAGCTCGTAAGAAAGCACAATGCACGAATAATGGAGATTACAAAAGAATATACTGTAATTGAAAAAACAGGGCATACAGAAGAAACCCAGCAGTTCTTCAATGAGCTAAATGAGTTTAATGTTTTACAGTTTGTAAGGTCAGGAAAAGTTGCTATTACAAGATCACCGATTGAACATTTATCTCAATTTCTTAAAGAAAGAGATGAAATGCTTCAGGTCGTTGATGCGTAAAGAGAACAAATAATAGAAAATGAAAATCCCGGTATATAACCGGGATTTTTTATTTTAAATCTTCTAATATCATTTTCAATACAGCCTGAGCAGAAACTACTCTGTTTGCAGCTTCAGGTATAACAATTGAATCGGGACTCTCAATAACATCATCTGTAACAATCATATTACGACGAACCGGAAGACAATGCATAAATTTAGCCTTATTAGTTAAAGCCATTTGCCTGTCTGAAACAGTCCAACTCATATCTTTTGAAAGAATTTTACCGTAATCTGAATAAGAAGCCCAGTTCTTGGCATAAATAAAATCAGCACCTTCAAATGCTTTATCCTGATTATATTCTACCTTAATATCACCCATAAATTCGGATGCCAGTTCATATCCTTCAGGATGAGTAACAACTAAGTCATAATCAGCAGCTTTCATCCATTCAACAAAAGAGTTGGGAACTGCCTGAGGTAATGCTTTTGGATGAGGAGCCCATGTTAAAACGACTTTAGGCCTTTTAACTTTTTTATATTCTTCAATAGTAATAAGATCAGCAAAACTTTGCAAGGGGTGTCGGGTAGCTGCTTCCATACTAACAATCGGAACACCGGCATATTTAACAAACTGGCTAAGTACGTTTTCACTATAATCGTCTTCGCGGTTTACAAACTGAGCAAATGAACGAACTCCAATAATATCGGCATATGATCCAATTACAGGAATAGCTTCAAGAAGGTGTTCAGCTTTATCGCCGTCCATTATTACACCTCTTTCAGTTTCCAGTTTCCAGGCTCCAACATTAACATCAAGAACCATCACTTTCATACCCATATTCTCAGCAGCTTTTTGAGTACTTAATCTGGTTCTTAAGCTGGAATTAAAAAACATAAGAATCATAGTCTTATTCTTACCCAAATGCTGAAAATCAAAAGGGTTTTTCTTGACAATAAAAGCTTCATTTAAGGCTGCTTCTATGCCCGGTAAATCATTTACTGAAGTAAAATGTTTCATATTGTTAATCTTAGAATATGTATTTCTCAAAAAAGAGAAATAGAATTTTTAATTAATGGTCGGTACAAATTTATTTTAAATACCGTCGATTTGACTGTCCTGAAAAAGAATTTATTGTCTTATTTGTCCGTTCCCTTCAATAATCCATTTATAAGAAGTAAGCTCCTCAAGTGCCATGGGTCCTCTGGCATGAAGTTTCTGAGTTGAGATTCCTATTTCAGCACCTAATCCAAATTGAGCACCATCGGTGTACGCTGTTGATGTATTTGAATAAACGGAGGAAGCATCAACCATTTTCATGAACTTCTTAATAATATCCTTATCTTCTGAAATTATTGCTTCACTGTGCTTTGAGCTGAATTTAGAAATATGTTCAATTGCTTCATCGAAAGAATTTACCGTTTTAATTGCCATTTTGTAAGAAAGAAATTCTGTGCCAAAAGACTCTTCTGTAGCTCGCTTCAATAAATCAACAGGATAATTTCCGGATAAAGCTTGATAAGACTTATCATCAGCAAATATCTCAACATTGGAATTAATAAGCAATTCAGTCAGAAATGGTAAATCAACAAGTCTTTTTTCATTTATAACCAAACAATCAAGGGCATTACAAACACTCACTCTTCTTGTTTTGGCATTATTAATAATTAGTCTTCCTTTTTCCTGATCTCCAAATTCGTCAAAATAAGTATGACAAATACCTGCCCCAGTTTCAATTACAGGAATGGAAGAATTTTTCCTTACGAAATCTATTAAACTTTGGCTACCTCTTGGTATTATAAGATCAACAAATCCATGGGCATTAAGCAATTGAGCAGTCTCTTCCCTTCCTGAAGGCAAAAGGGTAAGAGTATTTTCATCAATACCATGTTTTTTGAGTATATCACGTATTACTCCTATTATTGCAGTATTTGAATCAATAGCATCGCTTCCTCCTTTTAAAATACAGGCATTACCTGATTTCAAACACAAAGAAAAAACATCGAAAGTTACATTTGGCCGGGCTTCATATATGATACCTATTACACCAAAAGGCACCGAGATTTTAGAAATTCTAAGTCCATTTGGACGAACAGTCTCAGATAATACCCTTCCAACAGGAAAAGGTAAAGAAGCAACATTCCTAATATCTGAAGCAATTCCTTTTATTCTTTCTTCAGAAAGTTTTAGTCTGTCATATTTCGGATCTGATTTATCCATTCGTAATAAATCCTTTGAATTTTCAGAAAGAATATATTCACAATTCTTTTCTGCAGAATCAGCTACATCGATTAATATCTTATTAATCTTATCAGCTTCAAGTAAATTCAATTTTCTACTTGCTTCTAAAACCTTTTTAAAAATTTGCTTACAATCCATTTCCTGATATTTTTACAATTCCTTTCTTTTTATAATAAAAAGATTAAGGAATTTAATTTATTCATAATCCTTAAACTAAAAAAGATACATATAGTCATAAAAAATTATAGGCTTTGATGCTTTCTTGCCAATCTTTTCAACTGCATCATCTGAATCATACTGAGATTTTCCTATACCTAAAGTATTTCCTTCAGTATCAACTATACTTATGATATCACCCTGTTTAAAGAAACCCTCTATTGAAACTACACCTATAAGTAACAAGCTACTTGCATTTTCACCAGTAAGTGCAGCTTTTGCTCCTTCGTTTACGATAACCCTACCTTTGGCAAAACTGCTTGAATGAGCAAGCCACTTTTTATTGCTTTTCAGTTTTTTGCCATTAGGTTTAAATAATGTAAAAACAACATTCTTTTCTTCAAGAATATCAGTTATGATATTTTCTTTTTTCCCGTTAGCAATATATACAGGTATACCTTCGCTGGCAATCTTTTTGGCCACACTATATTTTGTATGCATTCCGCCTCTTCCAAAACCTGATTTCTGAGAAGATATATGTTCCTCTATCGAATGCCCTTTTACAGAAATTTCAGGAATAACAGAAACACCTTCATCTCCTGGCTTTCCGTTAAAAATTCCATCTACATTTGATAATATTATCAATGCTTCACTGTTCATCATTGAAGAAATCAATCCGGAAAGCTCGTCATTATCAGTAAACATCAATTCAGAAACAGAAATAGTGTCATTTTCATTAACGATAGGAATAACATCATTTTCCAGTAAGGTATAAATACAGTTTTTCATATTAAGGTAATGCCTTCGGTCGCTGAAATTTTCTTTTGTAGTCAGTACCTGAGCGCAAAACATTTTATGTTTTCCAAATAATTCTGAATATGTATTCATCAGTTTAACCTGACCTATTGCAGACCAGAGTTGGCGGGCAGAAACCGTATCAATCTTATTTTCAACAGGAAATAAAGCTCTTCCTGAAGCAACAGCACCAGAAGAAATAAGTATAACCTCAACTCCTTTCTCTCTTAAATGAGCGACCTGATCAGCTATATGCGAAATCCTTTGAACATCAAGTGAACCATCAGATGCGGCCAGAACATTACTTCCTATCTTAATTACAACTCTTTTATATTTTGACTGAGACATTTCTATAAAGCTTTAAAACATGACAAATGTCATTATTTTTATTTAAACATCAAAGAAAATGTAATAAATAAAGGTGTTTAATTGATTGTAGTTAATAAACGAAAAATATCAATAAAAAAAGCGACAACAGGAATATCCAATTGTCGCTTTTTCATGGAAAAATTATTTCTTATTCTTTCTTTTCTATTTTATTAAAAGAAGCCATAATTCCTTTAATAATTGATGAACTGAAGCCAGAATGTTCCATCTCATTTAATCCAGTGATAGTAATACCTTTGGGTGTGGTAACTTTATCAATTTCTGCCTCTGGGTGAGAATTATGCTTTAAAATAAGTTCAGCGGCACCCTTAGTAATCTGTGATGCTAATATCTTTGCATCTTCAGCACTAAAACCTATTTCCACCCCGGCTTGAATCGAAGCACGAATAAAACGTAATGCAAAAGCTATTCCGCAACCTGCAAGAGCAGTAGCAGCGGGCATTAGCTCTTCACTTATAAATAATACTTCACCCAACTTACTGAATATATTTTTAATTGCTTCCTTTTGTTCAGCTGTCTCGTTGAAAGGTGCAATACAAGACATAGATTCCTGAATAGAAATTCCGGTATTGGGCATAACTCTGAACAATGGGGGTTTACATCCAAGCATATCATAAATATGTCCTGCCTGAATCCCGGTAACACATGATACCAAAACATGCTTACCGTTAACTGAAGTTTTGATTTCGTTTAATACTTCATCAATCTGCCAGGGTTTAACAACCAGCATAATTAGTTCTGATTGACCTACTGCTTTAATATTGTCATCTGTGGCTGTATACCCATCATTTACAATAGCATCCAGTCTTTTGGGATTCTTCTCCGTTAGAACGAGATTTTCTTTTTTATATAAGCCGGAAGATATTAATCCCTGAGCTATAGAAAAGCCTAAATTACCTGCACCAATAATGGCAATTTTTTTAAATTCCATATTTCTATTTTTAAGAATTTTCTAATAAAACTTCTTTCAACTTTTCAATAAAGAATTGAGCATTTTCCTTCCGTAGGTTAAGCGGAGGTAAAAGTCTTAGCGTATTTGTTCCAGAGACTCCGGTAAATATTTTCTTTTCAAAGAGAAGTTTTTTTCTTAAATCGGAAATTTCATTTTCGAATTCAATCCCAATCATTAATCCGATACCTCTTACTTCTTTTATCTGAGGTATTTTTTTAAGTTCAGCCATCAGATAATTACCTATCTCTTCAGAATTTGATATTAATCGCTGCGATTTTAATACATCCAAAACTGCTATACTGGCTGAACATGCAAGGTAATTGCCTCCAAAAGTCGTTCCCAGCATACCTGATTCAGCTTTAAAATCAGGGCTAATCAAAACTCCTCCGACAGGAAATCCATTACCCATTCCTTTTGCTACAGTTATTAAATCAGGTATTACTCCTGAATACTGAAAGGCAAAGAAACGCCCGCTACGTCCATATCCGGATTGTATTTCATCGATAATATAAACAGCATTATATTTTGAGCAAAGATCTCTCAAACCACAAAGAAATTCAGGCTGAGGAATCCTAATTCCACCTATTCCCTGAATACCTTCAATAATAACTGCTGCAACATCACCTTTTTGTAATTCTTTTTCTACTGAATCCAAATCATTCAAATCAAGGAAAACTACATCATTCTTTTGATTTATCGGAGCAGTAATTTTGGGATTGTCAGTAACAGCTACTGCTGCAGAAGTCCTACCGTGAAATGACTTTTTAAAAGATATAATCTTAGATTTACCGGTATGAAATGAAGCAAGTTTAAGAGCATTTTCATTAGCCTCTGCTCCACTGTTACACATGAAAAGACTATAATTATCAAATCCTGAGAGCTCTCCTAATTTTTTTGCAAGTTCTTTCTGCAAGGGATTAAGTACTGAATTAGAATAAAAACCTATTTTTTCAAGTTGTGAAGATATAGCTGCAACATAATGAGGATGTGAATGACCTATTGAAATAACAGCATGACCTCCATAAAGGTCAAGATATCTTTGTCCGTTTTTATCTATTACATAAACTCCTTCTCCTTTAACCAGTTCAATGTTGAATAAAGGATATACGTTAAATAGTTCCATAATCTGAGTATCTAGATAATTTTTTTTTAAAATGCTGATGCTTTTAAATTTAATCCTGATTTTTCATCAAGATCAAACATTAAATTCATATTCTGAACTGCTTGTCCTGAAGCTCCTTTTACAAGATTATCAATCACACTTATGACAACCAGTTTATTGTTGTGTTTTTCAATGTACAATATACATTTATTTGTGTTAACAACAAGCTTAAGGTCCGGGTTTACATCAGAAACAAAAACAAAAGGATGATTTCTATAATAATCTCTGAATATGCTGTATGCTTCATCAACAGTACCCTCAAAATGAGTATAGGCAGTAACAAGAATTCCTCGGCTAAAGTTGCCTCTTAAAGGCATGAAATTTAATGAAGGTTTATATCCCTGCTGCAATTGACCAATACTTTGGTTTATTTCATCATTATGTTGATGAGAAAATATCTTGTATGCTGAAATATTATTGTTTCTCCAACTGAAATGTGTTGTTTCAGAAGGTTTCTGTCCTGCTCCGGTTGACCCCGTTATTGCTGTTACATGTATTTCATCATCTATCAAGCCTTTTGATGCTAATGGCAACATTGTTAACTGAATTCCCGTTGCAAAGCATCCGGGATTGGCAATAAAGCGGGAGTTTCTAATTATTTCACGATTCATTTCAGGTAATCCGTATACAAAATCATTACCTTCCCTTTTCAATCTGAAATCATGACTTAAGTCGATTACCTTCAGATTTTCGGGTAAAGAATAATTCTTCATAAACTCTACAGATTTTCCATGTCCCATGCATAAAAATATAACATCCAAACCTGAAAAGTCATACTCTCCACTGAAAACAAGATCAGTCTCTCCAATCAAATCCTTGTGAACATCTGAAATCTTAACTCCAGGATTGCTAGTACTTTGAACATAAACAACCTCAGTTTCAGGATGGTTAATCAGAATCCTCAATAATTCTCCTGCAGTATAACCTGCTCCACCTATTATTCCTACCTTAATCATTTTAATCTTCAAAATTCTTATTTACAGCATTGAATATTTTCAGCTGAGTTCCAAGTATTTTAGTAAACCCTTTAACATCATCTGCTGTCCAGGCTTTGTTGACTTCACCATATTCACCAAAATCAGATTTCATAAGGTCATTTGGAGAATCTACCCCAATAAGCTGAAAATTGTATGGCCTAAGTTTTATGAAAACTTTACCATTTACATTTTGTTGTGAATTTTCAAGGAATTTTTCGATATCCCTCATCACCGGTTCCAGATATAATGCTTCATGTAAAAACATACCATACCAATTACCAAGCTGCTCTTTCCAATATTGCTGCCATTTGGTTAAAGTATGCTTTTCAAGCATCTGATGGGCTTTTATTATAATCATAGGAGCTGCGGCTTCAAAACCTACCCTCCCTTTAATTCCAATAATTGTATCACCTATATGCATATCTCTGCCAATGGCAAATGGTGAAGCCAATCTGTTGATTTCACGTATTGCATCTACAGGATTAGAGAATTGGTTATCGTTAACGCTTAATATTTCTCCTTTTACAAATTCAATAGATATTTCCTTTTCTTCTTTTTCTGTCAGCTGACTTGGATAAGCATTTTCAGGTAATGTTTTCTCTGATTTCAGAGTTTCTTTTCCACCAATACTTGTTCCCCACAATCCGGCATTTATTGAATACTCCATTTTTTTGAAATCAGCTTCAAATCCATGTTGCTTCAAATAGTTGATTTCATATTCTCTTGTAAGCTCAAGATCTCTCGTTGGTGTGAGTATTTTAATTTCGGGAGCCAGAACTTCGAATGTCAGGTCAAATCTTACCTGATCGTTACCTGCACCTGTACTTCCATGTGCGACATAAGCTGCCCCTATTTCCTTTGCATATTGAATAATAGCAATAGCCTGAAATATTCTTTCCGAACTTACAGATATTGGATATGTATTATTTCGCAATACATTTCCATACACCATATATCGTATGCTTTGATTATAATACTTTTCAGTAACATCTATCGACACATGACCTTTGGCACCTAATCTGTATGCTTTTTCTTCAATAATCTTTAGATCTTCATCCGAAAATCCCCCTGTGTTGGCAATTGCAGTATAAACTTCCAAACCTTTTTCTTTTGCCAGATACATTGCACAAAATGAAGTATCTAATCCGCCACTGAAGGCTAAAACAACCTTATTGTTTTTCATAATTATCTTAATTCTGTATTATAAAAAATACAATTTCTTAAAGTATCTAAAACCTTTAAATGATTTATATCCCAAATATAAGGAATGAACCTTTTTTTTTGAGTATTTGCTATTGATTATTAATATTATTAATTGAAAAATCATATTAAAAAATGGTGCCGCTCTAAAAATTTACTAACCCAAATACCAATGAAGTATTGTATTGCATTCTAATAGAAAACCAATTACACTTTCAATAAATGCAATTTTATCAATACAACTGATTTATGAAATTGCGAATTACCAGCCATTGGAACCAGCGGCACCATCATATTTTTATTGTTTTCTGAATAATTTTAATTTAGATATTAAAGAAGACTCATAGCCTTTGTTTTGAGCACGTTTAAGCCAATTTTTAAAGAAAATAAACTTATCTTCTTTTTCTTCTTTCTTTATCTCTTCAACTTCATCTTTCTTTTCCCATTTTGGATCATAAATCATTGCAGTACAAAGACATTTTGTTCTTTGAGTACGCATAAGAATGTCGTAATTAACACAACTTTGACAACCTTTCCAGAACTCCTGGTCGTCAGTAAGCTCAGAAAAAGTAACAGGCTTGTACCCTAGTTCTGAATTTATTTTCATTACAGGAAGACCGGTTGTGAGACCAAATATCTTTGCTTCCGGAAACTTTTTTCTTGAAAGATCGAAAGCTGTCTTTTTAATTCTTTTAGCTAAACCTCCGCCTCGATATTCAGACACTACAATTAATCCCGAATTGGCTACATAATTATTATGACCCCATGATTCGATATAGCAAAAACCGGCAAACTTTACTCCGTCTAAAGCAATGATTGCTTTTCCCTCCTTCATCTTATCAGCTATGTATTCAAAAGTACGACGTGCAATACCAGTTCCACGTGCTATCGATGCCTGTTGTATTGTATCGTTTATTTCATCTACATACTTAATGTGACTTTCATCAGCAACAAGTACTTTTACTTCATCCATTTCTTTCATTCTCTTCTCCTTAAACTAATCTACCTTTAATAGTTGGCATTATTTCCTCTAAAAAATAAATAACATCTTCTCTTTCAACTCCTTCTCTTAATACCAAAAATATAGTATCATCTCCGGCAATAGTTCCTAATATTTCAAAAGATTTAACTCCATCAATCAGAGATGCTATTGAACTTGCAAATGCAGGCCTGGTCTTAACTACTGCAATGTTCGATGAAAAATCAATCGAAACAAAACCATCTGCCAGATATTTTGCATCATCCCTTAATCCAATATTCTCGGCTGTGTTCATATCTTTTGGAAGCATATAAATATATTTCCCATAAGAATCCGGAGTCTTGACAATTTTTAAAGCTTTTATGTCTCTCGACAATGTCGCTTGTGTCATTTCAAATCCTTTACGTTTTAATAACATTAGCAGTTGCTCCTGGCTTGTAACAGTATTTTGGTTTATTACATTGCGTATTGCAACCTGTCTTTGTAACCGCGCTTTCATTTGGTTTGTGTATAAATATTCAAATTCGATGCAAAAATATTCATTTAAATTATGTATCCAATATTTTTTTATAAAAGTTTACTATTTTTGCATCGTAATTAAAATTGCATACTCTGTGAGACCAAAATATTTAAAAAAGAGTTTTTCAAAAGAAACAAATGCGTTTAACTGTTCAATCAGATAAACGCATTTTTTTTATATACAAAATGATAAAACAAGGAACATTGAAAAAAGTAAAGCTCATCTTAGAAGATGGATCTGTTTTTACAGGTAAATCTTTTGGTTGTGAAAAATCGATAGCAGGAGAAGTAGTTTTTCACACAGCAATGGTAGGGTATCCGGAAAGTCTTACCGACCCTTCGTATTGCGGTCAGATTCTAGTTTCCACTTTCCCGATGATAGGCAACTACGGAGTTCCGGCTGAATCAGTCAGCAATGGCATCCATGATTTCTTTGAATCAGGCAAAATTCAGATATCAGGACTGATTATTTCAGACTATTCATTTGAATACAGTCACTGGAATGCTGTTAAGAGTTTAGGTAATTGGCTTCGTGAAAATGGAGTACCCGGATTATTTGATGTGGATACCAGAGCACTGACTAAAGTTCTTCGTGAAAAGGGTTCTCTGTTAGGAAAAATAGAATTCGAAGATGATCCTGTTGATTTTTATGATCCTAATGTTGAAAACCTTGTTGCTAAAGTAAGTACCGACAAGGTTGAAACATATGGAGATGGGGATTTGAATGTTATACTTGTCGATTGCGGAGTTAAGAATTATATAATACGCTGCCTTATAAACCGGGGTGTAAAAGTTAAAAGGGTTCCATGGAACTATAACTATTTGAACGAAGATTATGACGGACTATTTTTCTCAAACGGTCCTGGAGATCCTGCAAAATGTGACGTAACTGTCAATTATATCAGAGAAGCAATAAAAGATAATAAGCCTATAATGGGTATTTGCCTTGGCAATCAATTGCTTGCCCGAGCTGCAGGCGCCGAAACATATAAACTTAAATACGGCCACCGAAGTCATAATCAGCCTGTTCTCCTTGCTGGTACAAATCGCTGCTTCATTACTTCACAAAATCACGGATATGCTATTGTTAATGATACTATTCCGGAAGATTGGGAACCTATGTTTATTAATGTAAACGATAACACTAACGAAGGTATTCGCCATAAATCTAAGCCTTTCTTTTCCGCTCAGTTTCACCCTGAAGCTTCCAGCGGGCCTGTCGATACCGAATTTCTCTTCGACGATTTTGTAGAAAACATAAGGAAAAACAGATCTAAATAAAAAAGTAGAAATGGAAAATTTCAAATCACATATTAAAAAAGCAATAGTTCTCGGCTCTGGTGCTCTTAAAATTGGAGAAGCCGGCGAATTTGACTACTCAGGCTCTCAGGCTTTAAAGGCCCTTAAAGAGGAAGGTGTAGAAACTATTCTTATTAATCCCAATATTGCTACTATTCAAACATCCGACGAAATTGCCGATAAAATATATTTTCTTCCTGTAACTCCTTTCTTTGTTGAAGAAGTTATTAAAAAGGAAAAACCTCAGGGTATTCTGCTTGCCTTTGGTGGACAAACTGCTCTAAACTGTGGGGTTGCTTTGTTTGAATCAGGAGTTCTGGAAAAATATAATCTTGAAGTTGTCGGCACTCCCGTTCAATCAATTATTGACACTGAAGACCGCGATATCTTTGCACGAATTCTGAAAAGCATAGATGTTAGAACTCCTGCGAGTATTGCCTGCCAGAATTTTGAAGAAGCAAAAAAAGCTGTCGATACTATAGGATTTCCTATTATTATTCGGGCTGCATATACTCTCGGAGGACTTGGTTCAGGTTTCTGCTCTAACATGGAAGAGCTAGAAATACGTGCTGCCAATGCTTTTTCTTATTCACCACAAATCCTTGTTGAAGAATCAATAAAAGGTTGGAAAGAAGTTGAGTATGAAGTTGTACGTGATATTTACGATAACTGTATCACTGTTTGTAATATGGAGAATTTCGACCCTCTTGGAATACACACAGGTGAAAGTATTGTTGTTGCTCCTTCACAAACACTTTCAAATAAAGAATATAATAAACTAAGAGAATTATCAATCCGCATAATTCGTCGAATCGGTGTTATTGGCGAATGTAATGTTCAGTTTGCTCTTGATCCATTTTCAGAAGACTACCGGGTGATTGAAGTTAACGCCCGACTTAGCCGTTCTTCTGCTCTGGCTTCAAAAGCCACAGGTTATCCTCTTGCTTTTGTAGCTGCAAAACTTGGTATGGGCTACGGGCTTCATGAACTTAAAAACTCAGTAACAAAAGTAACTACAGCTTGTTTTGAACCTGCCCTCGACTATGTAGTCTGTAAGATTCCCCGCTGGGACTTAAGCAAATTTGTTGGAGTATCGAAACAAATTGGCAGTTCAATGAAATCTGTTGGCGAAATTATGGCCATTGGCCGAAATTTTGAAGAGGCCATACAGAAAGGACTTAGAATGATTGGCCAGGGCATGCACGGCTTCGTTGGAAACAGAGAAGAGATTACTATTGAAGCCATTGAGGAAGAACTTATCAATCCAACCGACCGGCGTATATTTGCAATTGCTGAAGCTTTTCACAACGACTATACAGTTGATGATATTTACGAAAAAACAAAAATAGATAAGTGGTTCCTCCAAAAACTTGAAGGAATCTATAAAATGCGATGCACTTTAAGAGGTTTTGATTCTCTTGAGGAAATTCCTGACGAAACAATTATTCATGCTAAAAAGATTGGATATTCAGACTTTCAAATAGCCAGAATGGTTTTAAAACCAACTATTTCAGGAATGTTTGCAGGGCAATTAGCAGTAAGGGAATATCGTAAAAAAAGAGGTATAACTCCTTTCGTAAAACAGATAGATACTCTTGCAGGCGAATATCCGGCTCAAACAAATTACTTGTACGTAACATATAATGGAGTCGAAAATGATGTTGTTTTCCAACATGATAACAATTCAGTCATTGTTCTTGGATCCGGAGCATACAGAATTGGTTCTTCTGTTGAATTCGACTGGTGTGGTGTAAATGCAGTAAACACTGTTCGCAAAGAAGGCTACCGATCGATAATGATTAATTACAATCCGGAGACGGTTAGTACTGATTATGACAACTGCGACCGCCTTTATTTCGACGAGCTTTCTTTTGAGAGAGTAATGGATATTATTGACCTTGAGCAACCTATGGGTACTATTGTCTCAACCGGAGGTCAAATACCTAATAACCTTGCAATGAAATTGCATAATCAGGGAGTAAATATTCTTGGAACTTCTCCTGTGAAAATTGATAATGCAGAAGATCGTCAGAAATTCTCATCTCTTCTTGATACGCTCGGCGTTGATCAGCCCAGATGGAGTGAACTTTCAACAATTGATGAGGTTCATAAATTCATTGATGAAGTTGGCTTCCCGGTTCTGATTCGTCCATCATACGTTCTATCAGGTGCAGCCATGAATGTTGTATCTAATAAAGATCAGCTTGGACATTTCTTAACCCTTGCTGCCAACGTTTCAAAGGAACACCCTGTTGTTGTCTCTGAATTCATAGAACAGGCCAAGGAAATTGAAATTGATGCAGTTGCCGATAAAGGAGAAATTGTTGCTTATGCTATTTCTGAACATGTTGAATTTGCCGGAGTACATTCCGGTGATGCTACAATAGTTTTTCCACCACAAAAGCTTTATATTGAAACTATCAGAAGAATTAAAAAGATTTCAAGAAAAGTAGCAAAAGGACTTGAAATTACAGGTCCTTTCAATATGCAGCTTCTTGCTAAAGACAATGATATCAAAGTTATTGAATGTAATCTAAGGGCATCACGAAGCTTTCCATTTGTTTCAAAAGTCATGAAGATTAATCTGATTGAACTCGCAACAAAGGTCATGCTTGGTACACCATATTCAAAACCTGATAAATCGTTGTTCGAACTTGATTACGTGGGAGTAAAAGCTCCTCAGTTTTCATTCCATCGTCTTCTCAATGCAGACCCTGTCCTGGGTGTCGACATGAGCTCTACCGGTGAAGTAGCATGTATTGGAGATAACTTCTATGAAGCTATTTTGAAATCAATGCTTTCTGTAGGATACCGTATTCCAAAGAAAAATATACTTATATCTTCAGGCCCGACAAAATCAAAGGTCGAATTGCTTAAACCTGCTACCCTGCTTGCTCAAAAGGGTTTCAATATTTATGCTACCGATGGTACTTATCGCTTTTTAAGAGATAACAATATCAAATGCTCATTGATTCACTGGCCCGATGAAGAAGATTCAAGACCTAACATTAATGAATATATCAGGGAAAAGAAATTTGACCTTGTTATTAATATTCCAAAAGATCATACAACCAGGGAATTGAGCAATGGATATCGCATCCGTAGAAATGCAATTGACTATAACATACCGTTGATTACCAACGCCCGTGTTGCAAGTTCATTTATTTATGCTTTCTGTAAATACAATATTGAAGATTTAGCAATAAAATCATGGGATGAATACAAATAAAAAAAAAGCTGTCGTATGACAGCTTTTTTTTATAGTTTTAACTTATATAAAGCATAACTTATAGCCGGAGTTTCAATTGAATAATCATCACCTTTAATCTTCATTTTCATTTCATCGCCTGCAAGTAAAGTAAACCCTTTTGCTTTAATATTCAGCTTAAAATTTGCTTTTTCAGCCCTGTCCGCTGGATTATAAATGCACAATATTACTTCATCACCACTTGATCTTGAATAAATAAAAGGATAAGCGTTTTCTTTTGCATACACGGGTACTAACTCTGCGTATGCTGTCAATGCTGCTTCTTTACCTTTCAAATCAACCAGTTTTCTGAATTTATTTAATAATGAATTAGGATCTTTTTCCTGCACATCAACAGTTGGAGCATCTGTAGCATTATCAACCGGAATGTATAGAGATGACGGATCGCCTGTTGAAAAACCAAGATTCTTACCTTGAGCCCATTGCATTGGGGTTCTGTTTCCTGAACGCGGAGGATAAGCCCCTTCTACATTTGGCATGTTATATAATTGCCTCATTCCAATCTCATTTCCATAATATACAAATGGAATACCGGGCATTGTAAGTCCAAAAGCATAAATCATTTCCAATTCCTTGTATGTCCTGTTTACATTAATTCTTGCATTATCATGATTGCCTAGTGGAATTGTAATATAACCTTTGTCTTTTGTTGCAAGATATTGTTCCATATAGCTATCCAGGAACTTCATGATATTACCTTTACCTTCTTTATCAAAGAAACTATAACCTTCTGAATAACCATTTAATATTCTCCAGCTTTCTTTTTGAGTCAAATCGTTATATCCCTGAAACCAATGAAAGAAATCGGTATGAAAAGCATTGTCAAGAGCATCTTTAGGTCCTGACCATTCAGCAACCATAAATGATCCGGGATATTCTTTATCCATAAGCTGCCTTATCTCCTGCCAGAATTGTTTTGTTCCTTCATCCCTCGCATTGAAAAACTGATCGTTACCTGAAATATTTGCATTCTTAACTAAAGCTCCGGCCATATCTGCCCTGAAACCATCAGCACCCAGGTCCATCCAAAACCTTAATACATTCTTGAGCTCCTCTTTCATCGCTACTATATCAGGATGATTAACAGGCAGCATCCAGGGTTCTTCCGGTTTGGCAAACCCAAAATTCAAAGCAGGCTGACTCCAGTAAAAGTTACGCATAAACTGTCCGTTTCTCCGGCTATAACCTTTTATAAACGAATCTTTGTATGTGTCAGGAGGATTCACCCATGTGTTGTTTGTCCAGATATACCAGTTCGAATATTTATTTGGCTCTTGTTTTGCAGATTCCTTGAACCATGGATGATCAATTGATGTATAACTGATAACCCAGTCGAATATTACTTTAATGCCTCTTTTGTGAGCTTCAGCAAAAAGACGCTTAGCATCGTCATTTGTACCATAACGGGGGGCTACTTTATAATAATCGGAAATATCATAACCCGCATCCCGGAATGGGGATTCAAAAAACGGATTCAGCCATATTGCATCAACTTCCAGACTTTTAATATAATCCATCTTTTCAATTATTCCGTTCAGATCACCTATCCCATCACCATTGGTATCATAATAGGTCTGCGGATATATTTGATAAAATACCGCATTATAAGACCATTCCGGACATTTAGGAATAACATATTTCCCTGTTATCTGTATTACTCCATCCTGAGCAAAAACAGAATTCAGATGCATAATCCCGAATAAAACTAATGTAATTATTAAACCTATTTTTCTCATATAATATTTGAATTGATTTGATTGATTTCAAATTTAAGACAGTTTCCCTAATTAATCAGCAATCAAAATCTCCTCTGAGAAGAATTTACGGTTCAGAATGTTTCAAAAGGTGGTGTAATTTGTTAACTGACTTTACGAGGAGCAATTACCTGCCTGCTTTTTCATATATTTTATAAATGATATCCAGATGTTTGGCCGCTAGAGCAAGTGGCATTTGCAAATCCTCTTCACCCAACAAAACCTTAACAAAATGAGCAGATAACTCATCATTGTCTTCCTGTTTGCTCATGTCGATTTCATAAACTTCTTTACGCGCTTTTCCCCGTCCATTGTCCTCAACATCAAAAAACTCAATTGTATTCTTCTCCCATGAACAAAATGAAAGTTTTATGCCTCCTCTGGTGCCATATATTCTTGTTTCATTCTCAGCTTCCATATTTGCATTTGTGGCATGTTCCCAATAATATTTTAACCCACCACTCATATTCATACAAACTGCAAAATGTTCTTCCACATCAAATATTTCGGTACCGGGATCTTTTTTATCCAGACCGCTTTTCATGAATAGAAGATCAAAATCAACAAGCTCAGGTCTATCACCCAAAACACCCAGATGAAACGACAAATCGTAAACTCCCCAATCGAAAAGTACACCGCCTCCGGCTATTTCCTTATTGAGAAACCATTTGGCTGAGGGATGGTATTCTATTCCCGGCCTCGATTGCCGGGCGACAGAATTATGATGTATGAAATAAATATCTCCTAACCGACCTGATTCTATTATCTCTTTAACTTTTCGGTATTTAGGCTGTAGCCTTGCATGCCTCGATGAACAATCACTTATAATAAGCTCCGGATGTTCGTTGGCTATACTAAGCATTTCGTCCAGATGCTCTCTCTTTATTGCTGCAGGCTTTTCAAGTAGAATATTCTTCCCATGACTGACTGCTTCCTTAAACATTTCGTAATGCAACCGGGGTGGACTTGTAATAATTACCGCATCTACTTCATTATCATTAAGAATATCCCTGTAATCAACAGTACCAAAAGGGATCTCATATTTTTCCTGAATATCCTTTAGCTTAGATTTATCTGATCGGGCAAGCCACTTGATATTTGCATGTCCTGTTTTTTGTAATCCTATGATATGCTTCTCAGCAATCATGCCTGCTCCGATAATTCCAAAAGTAATTTGATTATCTTTCATGGTTTAATTATAAAAAAAAGTGCCAAAGCCTTTTTTAAAGAAAGCTTTGACACCTTTACATTTATTTTCATTTATAAGAATGTCAATCATTCTTCTTGCTGTCATGCTTTGCCTTTTTGGCTGCACGTTTTTCCTTTAAACTCTTCTCAGGAGTTTTCTTTGTGTGATCCTTTTTGATGTTCTGATCTTTTGACATGACTTTTTTAGTTTTTAGAAGTTAAACATTATTAAGACATTCTATCCATTATTTTCAAAGACCTAATTTAACAAAAATGCTTCAGAATATTACACTTTAGTCTATAATTTTCTTTTTAATCTGAATCCCAAATATGGATTACATTCTGTTTGAGACAAATAGTTTCTGTTTGTAATTCTGCAGTAAACAGCATCGCTGCTCCAACTGCCTCCCCTGTTTATTCTTACAGGTGGTCCCGACAAACATTCAGGATCATGACTGTCATTATTAATCTTGTAAAAATCTTTATTGTATTTATCATAGCACCATTCCCAAACATTGCCACACATATCAAATATTCCAAGCTGGTTGGGTTTTAACATTCCAACTTTATGCGTTCTGCCATAGGAATTATCAACAAACCAACCTCTTTCAGCAAGAATATTTCCTCCGGCAAAGCGAAATTCATATTCGTAATCATTTTTATCAATTCCTGTATAATACCTGATTGCATAGACCCCTCCTCTTGCAGCAAACTCCCATTCTGCCTCAGAAGGAAGCTTCCCGCTTAAAATACTACAAAACATCTGAGCTCCCTGCCATGTAACATTAACTACCGGGTAGTCTTCATAACCGGTTAGAACAAAGAATTTTTTTGAATACTTATCCCACTTTATTTTTGTATCAGGAGATTCAAGGTTTATAGCGTAATACCCATCTACCTGTCCCAGCGTATCACATTCCATAAAATTCAGGAAGAAAACAAAAACCTCGTTTGTAATTTCATATTTACTAATCAGGAAGCCCGATACATCAATATTCATTGCAGGCCTTTCATCTTCATCAAATTCATTGTTGCCCATTTTAAACTCCCCTCCCTGGACTCTAACCATATCGAGATATACATCTTTAAATTTACTATAGAAAAATTTAAAGACCACTTCGTCTCTGTGATCAAGCCTTTCATATGAAACGTACTTTGATCTTTTTTCCTTACATAACTTATGGAATGGTAGCTGAGGAATTATCTTTGTAGAGTCAAACACTTCAGTTATAAGCGTATCTCCAATAATATAGACCGAAGAATCGTTATAAAAACCTGTATAATCGGGATCTAACTGAATAGAATCATTTAGCTTCCATTTTGACTCTTTGATAAGATCATCAAGAATTATATCAACATCAAGCAAATCCCTTGAAGTATCGGCTTTAATCTGCTCTCTGAAAAGAAATTTCTCATGTGCACTGATTTTAATCAATAGAGAATCAGGAATCGTGTCTTTAACTGTTAAAATCAAACTATCAGATTTATTAACGGAGGATATTAGAGAATCAGCATTATCAAGTTTCTGACTTTTAATTTCAATTGAATCATTACTCCCTGATATTTGAGCTTTCAATGAATCGGCTAGTCTTGGGAATAAGGTATTTATAAGCTCCGGATTAAACTTAAAACCCTTAACAACCATAAATGTATCAATGGTAGGTGGTTTTGCGTTTATAAGTTCAACATCTACTAATAAATCTCCCTCCACAAAATCCATTTCATTATATATCAAAAGAGTATCAATTATTTCAACCCTCGTTTCCTGAATATTAGACCATACCTGAACAGTTGTGTCAAGCTTCACCCCTTTTAATGAAGGAGTTTTAACATACTGCTTATTTGTCTGATCAAAAACAGGTCTGTAGTCTTTAGGCATTCCCGGTTGTTCTTTAGTAACCTTACACCCGAATAACAGAAAAAGTAAAATTGCATATATCAAATTCCTACACATAATTTCTTCTTTGAACTGATTTCCAATTATTCAAAAGCATCGCCCATAACATTCTTAGGCCTTCCTGATCTCAAATCAGGTAAAAGTTCATCCCTTACCCATTGAAAGCCGGGTTCAATTTTCAATAACTTCAAATACAAGTTTTCAGCCTTTTGCCATTGACCATATTGAGAATGTATCTGTGCAATTCTCACTCCGAGATTCAAATACATCCAATTGCACCTCCCTGATTTCTCATAAATATCGAAGGCTTTCTGATACAATTCCAATGCCTTCTTCTTATCTCCGCCAAGCAACAATGGTCTATAATACAAAGAATTGGCCTGTTCCACCAATGGCAAAGGTTCCCCTTTTCTATTTAGAAGAGCTTTTTTAACATAGGTAAAATTGTTATTAGCCATCGAAAAAACTGTTGTTGGTGTAATACCTATTCTAAAACCGGAATAAACTGCATAGAAAGCAAGTAAAGTAGCAGAATGGGGATTATCTTTAAGCCCTTTATTAATGCGCATTTCAAACCTATCAGTATATTTCCTGGCTTCCTCTTTTCTGTTTTTTCCAATAAGCCAACCGATAAGAGCATATTCACCATATAAGAGCACTTCTTCCTCCTGGGCTGTCAGCTTTGAATAATGCATACTATCAACTACTTTTCTCCAGGAAACCATGTCTACTGTCAGGAAAAGCTTCTGAAACCTGCAACTTAGACTTTCAGAATTATCTCCGAAAGTTTGTATTGAAAAAAATAATAAGGAAAAAAGAATGCACGTCCTCACTCTAAAATGCTTTTAATGGCTGTATCTTTTATTAATTGGTTCTAAAATAAACGTTAATTTTTTTATTAACGCATATTTTAATCGGAAAATTCAATTTAAGGTATTACTAATTTATCACTTTTAAAGTTTCATCTCAAGATTCATAATTTTTCTGACTGATTATATAAGTTCATTTACAAACTGACCTTTATTCATAGCATACTCAAAAAGCTTTCATCCTGAATCAAAACATTTTAATGAATCTAATTTACGATAAAAGAGTATTCACTTAAGAAAGAGAAAGCAAATATGAATTAAAACAACATCAAAATAGATATGGTTTTAATGTAGAAATATTACAAAAATCAATTTAAAAGATACTGTCTCATTATAAAAGCAATAGCTATACCAAGAATAGCACCTACGTATACTTCAGAACGGCTGTGACCAAGTAATTCTTTTAATTTTTCATTGTTAAATCTCTTTCCGAAAGAAGTGTTGAAAAAGTCGGTAAGTTTATTAATAACCTCTGCCTGTTCTCCGGCAGCCTTTCTTATTCCGGATGCATCATGCATAACAATAATAGCAAAAACCACACAAACCGGGAAGGCAATATGATTAGTTCCCTGAGTAATTGCAACTGCAGTTGTAAGAGCTGTAACAGATGATGAATGAGAGCTTGGCATTCCTCCTGTTTCCCACAAGCGGGACCAAACTATTCTCTTGTACTTGAAAACAGAGCTTATCATCTTATAAAACTGAGCAACAAACATTGAAACAAAAACTACGTCCAATATTTTACTGCCAAATAAAATTCCTGAGTCCATAGGTTTTTCATTTTCAATAAAAATACTTGAATTATTTATTCCATTCAAATTTTTAATTAACATATCAAAGATTTTTATTAAAATTTTAACTCCTAACCTAATTTTAAGCTCTTAATTTATTTAAAAACATAACCTTCATAAATAACTCTTTTGGGATTATAACATTTATAGTTAAAAATACTTTCATAGTCGTACCTGATCCGTACCTGATCCGTACCACATAGCCATCAAACACCATAAGAAAGATTCCTTATG
>CAYUEI010000023.1:0-20622 GCA_964443445.1 uncultured Prolixibacteraceae bacterium
ACGATGATGGTATCTTAAAAGAAGGTATCAAAGAAGAGCTTTCCAGCAAATATGCCGAGCTTGAGTTGGAAGAAGTTGCTGATGACGACGATGACGACAGCTACGACGACGATCCAATTGAAGAAGATGATGACGAAGCAGACGATGATGATTACTAATAAATAAAACCCGACATTGAAAAAGCCGGGTTTTTATTTATCCAAATATTGATATATGATTAAAAAGAGTTTTTCAATTGCTTTTTTAGTTTTAATAACAATATTCTCTTACGGACAGCCTGTCTCAACAACAACAGTTCCGGTGGAATCAATTGTAAAGAAAATTACCAAAGCAGATTTCATAGAAAAGATAATGGACTATGAAAAGAACACATCAGTTTGGGTTTACAAAGGCAGTAAACCCTGTATTATTGATTTTTATGCCGATTGGTGTGGTCCTTGCAGGATAGCATCTCCTATTCTTGAAGAGCTTGCAGCTGAATACAACGGAAAGATAGATATCTATAAAATAAACATAGATAAAGAGAAAGAGCTGGCACAGGTGTTTGGAGTATCAAGTATTCCGGTTTTTCTTTACTGCCCAATGGAAGGGAAACCTTCAATGACATCAGGTATTGCCAGAGATAAAGATCAAACAAAACAAATGTTTAAAGAAAATATTGAAAATCTGCTTTTAAAGAATTACAAACAAAATTAATAGCAGCATTGTGAAGAGAATTGAAAGATGGTCGTTAAGGTATTATTTATTACGCTATTCTTTATTCGTAATATATAGGTTAACTCACAGAAATATCATAGTGACCGGCCTTGTAAATATTCCTTCCAAAAAGCCGGTTATTCTGGCTCCCAATCATCAGAATGCCTTAATGGATGCCCTCGCTATAGTTTTTTCTGCTCCTTATGAAATAGTGTATCTTGCAAGAGCTGATATATTCAGAGGAAGAATAGTAATGTCTCTTTTAAATTCCTTTAAAATACTTCCTATTTACAGAATACGAGACGGAAAGGGCTCTTTGGAAAAAAATCAGGAAATATTTGATGTGTGTGTTAGAATTTTAAAAGAAAAGAAGATATTTTGCGTATTTCCCGAGGCTGCCCATACAAATAAAAAAAGTATTCTTCCCCATAAGAAAGCTATACCACGAATAGTATTTCAAACAGGGGAGATAACTAATTTTGAACTTGATATACAGGTGCTTCCGGTTGGAATATATTACACTCACTATTATAATTTCAGGCGTGATCTAATAGTAAATTATGGAGAGCCGATTTCGGTAAAACCTTATTACGATATTCTCAGAGAAAAAGGTGAAGTTGAGGCAACTCGTGAGCTGAAAGAAAAAATATTCGAGGAACAGACAAAACTTTGTGTACATGTACCTGACAAGGAAAGCTACGATCTTTATGACCAGTCATTTGAGTTGTTAAGGGAAAAAGCCTGTGAAAAGCTAAATCTGGATAATAGACCAAGAAATTTTGTAAAAGCAGAGCAATATATTATTTCAAGATTGAAGGAATACTTTGAAAATGATAAAGCTATAATGCAGGAATTATTAGATACTGCATCATCGTATATAGCCGGGAAGAAAGAGTTGGGGGTTTTAGAATCTTCGTTTAAAAAGGTTGTTATCGGAACAAAAGAAATTACACTATTTGTTTTTCTTACTTTAATTCTACTGCCGGCAATATTAGTTGGAACTATTATAAATGGAGCTATTTTCTGGATAACAAGATATTCATATAGAAGCAAGATAAAGGACCCTCAGTTTTATAGTTCGTATTCTTTTGTAGCAAGCATCATTGTTTATCCGCTGTGGTATTTATTACTTTTCTTTGTTTTCTGGATAATATTGAAAAGCTGGTGGTTATCGATATTATTGATAATTATTTCAATTCCTTGTGGAATAATTGCTTTTGAGATGTATCAATATTTTCTAAGGATTTCAAACAGGATCAAATATAAAAGGCTAAGGAATCAGGGCAACTATGACTTGTTTGAATTACTTAGAAAAAGAAATAAACTCATATCCCGGTTGGGGACATTAATTGAATAGTATTGTGGAAATTTTAACTATCCTGTTGATAGCATTTAGCTTATCATTCGATTCTTTTGCTGTATCAGTAACCAGTGGTTTATCATTATGCAGAAAACATTTGAAGTTTTCTGATGCATTTAAAATAGCAATAACCCTAGCAGTATTCCAGGCCTTAATGCCACTAATAGGATGGCTACTTGGATCAACGGTTAAAGATTTTATTCAGGAGGCTGATCACTGGATTGCTTTGGCCTTATTGTCTTTTCTGGGAGTCAGAATGATAATTGAAGGAACTAAGCCTATTGGAGAAAAGAAAATTAAAAATCCTACACAATGGAAGGTTTTAATTACAATGGCAATAGCTACAAGCATTGATGCTCTGGCTGTTGGAATAAGTTTTGCTTTTTTATATGAATCAATAGTTTTACCTGTAATAATTATTGGAATTATTACGTTTTTAGTTTCTCTCGCTGGAATTTATATGGGGAAAAATGCCGGAAAGAAAATAGCTTCTAAGGCAGAAATATTGGGTGGAGTGATTCTGATAGCTATCGGTTTGAAGATTTTTATTGAGCATATTATTAATCTTTAAAGCAAGTAGTGCTTACTCTTCAGAAAGATCGGGAATACTAAATGTAAATGTACTTCCATTCCCGGGTTCAGATTCTACTTTAATATCGCCATGTAACAATTTCAAAATTTCTTTAACCAGATAAAGTCCGATTCCATCACCACCAAAATATGCAGGTGAGCCTTCTATCACTTTGTAAAACCTTATAAAAATACTTTCCAGGTGTTCTTTAGAAATTCCAATACCTGTATCCTTTATTGAAAAAATAAACCTTTTATTGAATTTTGAAACAGTTATTTCTATAGTGCCTGACTGAGTAAATTTTATTGCATTTTCAAGCAGATTATTAATAATCTGTTCTATCCTTACTTCATCACTCTTAATAAATAACTCAAAGTTTTGAAAATTAAGGTTTATTATAAGATCATTCTTGCCAAAAATATCGAGAGTTGAATTAGCTTCTTTAATAATTCTTGAGATCAGGGAGATAACGTTAAACCTGCTGTAAGTGATTATCAATTGATTTGATTCAATGTTTGTGATATCTAATATGTTATTAATAAGATTGGTTAATATTTTGGCATTTTGCTTTATAATGACAGAATATTGATTTTTTTCATTTTCAGTTACATCAGGTAAAGAAATAAGTTCTGAGAAGCCTGTAATTGCATTTAAAGGAGTTCTTATTTCGTGAGAAACATTTTTCAGGAAGAGACTTTTAAGCTGATCAGATTCTTTAGCTTTTGAAAATTGATGAAGATAACTGTCTTTAGTTGATGTGATGTAATAATAAAGAATGAAAAAAATAAATATCAAACCTATAATAATAAATAAAACAGATGAGTTATTTTTTAAAGTGTCAACACTGTTTTGATTGTTGAAATAACTAATAAAAAGCAAAGTAAAGCTGTTTAAAGTTAAAAGTAATAAAATAAGTAAAGCATGACTTTTTTTCCAGACTACAATGATAAAAGTGGAAAGGAATATCATTAAAAGGAAAAAATAGGCTGTGATTCCATTGCTCCATATCCATAGAAGATTAGCAGCAATTAATGCAGATAATGTAAGTATTAGTTTTGAAGAGAAAAGGGAATCTTTTTTTTTTGAAATGAAGTAAACCGCAGCAATTATAAAGGACATAATTAATGATGTAAAATATAACCTTGCATCATTTTTAGTAAGTATTAAAGATACTGTAGTAATGATAGAAGCTAAAAAGAAAATGAAACATGTGAACAGCAGCATCTTCTTTTCAAGAATAAATTCTCCTTCTGTTTTATGCATTTCCTTTATTTGTTTTTTTATTCAAATTAGGAATAAATAAGATAATTATCAATGAATTGAAGTGTAAAAACTAATAAAAAGATTTATTGAAGAAAATTGAGAAAGTAGAGCCAGATTTTACTTTGGTGGTAAAGCTGAAATCGGCTCCAAGTGATTGAATAATACCTTTTATGATTGTTAATCCTAATCCTGAACCTCCGTATCCGCGGGTAAATGAACCATCACCCTGGACGAAGGGTTCGAATATTTTAACCTGATCTTTTTCTGATATGCCTATGCCGGTATCTGAAACATAAAATTCAATTGAGTTAAAAGATTTTCTTGCCCCAATTTCTATAGTTCCTTCACTCGTAAATTTATAAGCATTATCTATTAGTCTCATAATTGCTTTTTTCAGATAGTATTCATCTGTTTTTAAATTAAACTCCTGATCAGCAAGCGATTTCTTTACAAGTATCAAGTCTTTCTTATTATATTTCAATTGAATTCCATTTACTTCATAGAAAATACTTTCAAGAAAAAAGTTAACATTGAAATATTTTGGAATAGGTTTTATCTGATCCGTTTTCAGGAGAGAAGCATCAAAAATATCGTCGATCGTTGATAACAGATACATAGTATTACTTGCAACAAGTTCCTGAAACTGCTTTTTCATTTCAGGGGAAACACCATCTTCTGTCATCATTTCTGTAAAGCCAACAATTGCATTAAGGGGAGTTCTTATTTCATGAGAAATATTTGAAAGGAATTCAGATTTAAGCTGATTACTTGACTCTGCTAGTTTTAATGTTGAACGAAGTTTATGCTCAATAATTCTTCGTTGAGATATTTCAGTTTCAAGACTACTATTTAGTTTCTGCAATTCATTAACACGTTGGACTACTTCATCTTCAAGGTTTTTATTTAAAAGATTAAGACGAAGGGTTGCTGCCTGGGAATTTAATCTGATATCCTTGAAAAAGAAGTAAAACGGTAGGATAATCACACAAATTACAGTAATGATTACCAGGCTTTCAGAGAATATTTTATAATTTAAAAAGTATGAAAGCACAACATAATCAGCTAGTATGAGAGCATAATAAAATATAAGCTGTTTTAATGTAGTATGTACAGTGAAAGTGATTATAAACAAAACGAAATAAAATGTAATAATATTTAGCATGGAATTAGGAGCTATTACTGCTATTGATACTGACCACAAAAGAGGAAAGAAAGGAAATATTTCGTATGAACAATCCTTTAACCTGTTTATGAAAATTCCTTTTTTATCAGGAGGAATAGATGAATTAATTAAAACAAAAAAGGAAGCAATAAAAAAAAGGGAATCAAAAAATAAGTAATATTTCTGTTTGGAATCATTGAAAAAAATAAAATCCATAACCAGCATAATTGCACTGCTGATTACACATATTAGTGAAAAGAACTCTAATCTTTTTTCGTCTGATTTTTTGATCTGAGATTTGAGCGAAAGCTGCTCTTCATCAGTCAAATATATCCTTTCTATCCCAAATCTTTCCTGAATATACCCCATTCCCAATAAAATTCCTTTCTAAAATATTCAAAATGATTTAAGGTTGCAAGATATTAAATAATTATTTATTAATTAAGAGTAATTTACTTAAGTATTTTCCAATAATATCAAATTCAAGATTAACAATCGTACCAATTTTAAATGTATGAAAGTTAGTATGTTCGTATGTATAAGGAATAATTGCAACCTGAAAACTGTTTTCTTTTGAGTTGACAACAGTAAGGCTGACGCCATTAACAGTTACCGAGCCTTTTTCAACAGTCATATATCCCTGAGCAGCTTTTTCTTTGTCTATTTGATATTCAAAAGTATAATACCAGCTTCCTTCAGCTGCTTCAACATTCCTGCATATAGCTGTCTGATCAACATGCCCCTGAACTATATGTCCATCAAGACGCCCATTCATCATCATGCTTCTTTCAAGGTTTACCTCACTTCCCGGTTCAAGCAAGCCAAGATTGGATTTAATAAGAGTTTCTTTTATTGCAGTGACAGTATAGGTTTTATTTTCCTTATCTATTGAAACAACAGTCAGACAAACTCCGTTATGGGAAAGGCTTTGATCGATTTTTAATTCATCTGTGAATGAGCATGTAAGCGTGAAATGAACATTCTCCTTGTCTTTTTCTATCCGTATTACTTTTCCGGCTTCTTCAACTATTCCTGAAAACATTTTTTATATTTTAAATTTTTTGCTAAAATAATAAGATTTAATGTTGTAATTTATCTTAAAATTCAAATTTTAAAGATATTTGGTAGTTGACTATAGTTAATTAAATGTTTTATTTTAATAGGATTTACCTATGATTTTGATTTAAAAGTATTTGAAATTACTTAATTTTGAATTAAACTTAAAAGCGGGATGAAATGAGAGAGGTGATTTTGTTTTCGGTAATTGTTGCAGCAATTACAATTGCTGCAAATTTGAGTATGTTTTTTTTCTATAAAAGATCAATTATTCCCTTTTTAATCATTGTTATTTTGGGAACTACAGGAATGTCGTTTATACTTTCCTTTATTATAGCGAAATTGGGGTATGTTCATTTGTACTGGGTAATACCTGTAGTCCTTTTAACTGCTGTTTCTTTTTTCATGGTTATTCGAATACAAATCAGAAGACCATTAGATATTTTGAAAAATGAGATTTTAGGAAAGCTTGGTAAAGGTAATTTAGCTTTCAGTTTTAATTCAAAAGTTTTGAATTTAAACAATGAATTTGGTGACATTGCCAAAGCTTTAGAAGAAACACGAATGAAGATAAAATCTTCAATGGAAGAAATCCATAAAATTGCTTCGTTTATAAGTATAGCAGCTGCTCAGCAAAATGAAGCCGCAATCCAGATTTCATCAGGAGCAAATGAGCAGGCCGCAAATACAGAAGAAGTATCATCTACTTTCGAAGAGATAGCTGCCAGTAATCAACAGAATGCCAGCAATTCAAGGGAAACGGCAGAGATTTCAAAGTTGACAGCTGAGGCAATGGTTAAGATGAGGGAAGCCGCTGAAGGAAGTGTCAATTCAATATCTAATATTGTTGAAAAGATTAAAGTTATTAATGATATTTCATATCAAACTAACCTTCTTGCCCTTAACGCTTCTGTTGAAGCTGCAAGAGCAGGAGAACATGGCCTTGGTTTTGCTGTTGTTGCCAACGAAGTAAGAACTCTTGCTGAAAGCAGTAAAAAATCTGCAAATGAAATTAAAACTTTATCCGAAGAAACAATAATGATATCAGGGAAAGCAGGGAAAATGGTTGAAATTTTAACTGAAGATATACAAAAGATGTCAGAGCTGGTTGAAAGTATAAGTTTGGCTACAACTGAGCAGGCAAGGAGTACAGATCAGATTAATACTGCAGTTTTTCAACTTAACGATGTAACTCAACAAAACGCTGCTTCTTCTGAAGAACTTGCTTCAAGTGCTGAAGAGTTGTCACGTCAGGCTGAAAGCTTAAATGATGCTATTGCATTTTTCAGGTTGAAATAACTTTTATTGCTTCTTGAATAAATCATCAAAAAAATCTTTAAGTGTAGGATTTTCTCCCGAAGCTTGTTTTTTCGGCTTAGGTTTTGATTTTTTGTCAAAAACAGGACCTTTAAACAAAATGTACCTTAATGAAAGCGCAATCTGTCCCTGATACCAGTCTTCGCGACCGTAAAAATTGAAATTTGGCTTATAATCCAAAGATATGTTAAACCTTAATACAGAAAGTTCAAGACCGGCAATCAGATCTGCTCCAAATGTCTTGTTGTTGAAAGTAGTTGTAGTTACAGTATTCCCATTAAGAGTTGCTGTATAATTGTTTTCTTCTATCCCTCCACAAACCCCTGCACCCAAATAAAAGTTAAAACTTTTTGTGATAATATTTTGATGCATTTGAATCATTGCATGAAAAGTATGGTTGTGCGAAAAATCCGTTTGAGCAATACCTTCTATGGTAAATTTATTGAATATTCTTTGTTGCAGGGAAATACCTCCCGATCTGAAGTCGTCTCCATTGGCCAGCCTTACTCCAAGAGCTGTTGTATACCCCTGAGCATAAGTAAAGCTAAAAGGAATTATTGAAGCAAGTAACAATATGAGTATGATTCTTTTCATTATAATCTTTTCATTTATTAACGATTATAGTGATACGTTTATTTGAATTTTTCTTTCTATATATTTTCCGTTACTAAATTAATTATAAAAAATAAGACAGAATTAAAACATTTCTTAAAGATGCTTATAGTTATTAAAGAAAATCAGGGAATTATAATAGCGTCAGCTATTATTCGTTCTTTAACAGATGCTTCTGTGTCAACTATCTGGCCTGATATAATCGAGAGGGACTTTTTAATATCTTTATTGGAAAGTGCATCAACTGACTGAAAACGTAAAACATCTCTGCCTTCACCTTCTTTAAATTCCAAAAACTTACCAGTAAGGGTTTTTAATATTAACTTACCACGGATAGACAATAATGTATTAAATTCAATAAAGAGGTCATTCCCATCAATTATGTAATTTTTTACAGCAGGAGGACTTGTTGATTCAGGATCCCATTGCTTGTCGAATGTCCATTCCGGAGTTACAACATCAGGTTTGAAAGTCAGATTATTAGCATACCAGTTATATTCTTCCCCTTCTTTTTTACAGTTATAATAGAAATGTCTGTCTCCGTAAAAGTAAGGTCTGTCTTTGGATGGGTCTCCTGATTTTTCATGATAAATAGGTCTGTCAGCCATGTTTTCCGAAAACTTACAATTAATCAGAAAAAAACAAGCCTCATAATGGTGTCTTCCAAGGTTAAAACCTTCTACTCCATCAAAGTTGCAATTGATCAGAACAAACTTTTGGTTTATATTTTCCGGAGCAGCATGCCAGATAGCAGCTGTTTGCTTTACTTCAAAAAAGCTGCTGTTTCTTATAAAACACCAGCCTCTGGGGCAAACAAAGTCGACAGCTCCTTCAAAGTAGCAATCTGAATGATAGTACATGCCACTTTTGTAGTTCCATAATGAAACAGTATCCCCGCCTTTACTGGTAACTTTGCAATTAAGAATTACTGTTCTTGTTCCGGTTCCATAAATTGTGAACGCATGTGGGCCGATTTGAGGTTGAGTATTTTCTATGGTAAGATTCCTGAGTATTATATCATCTGCATGAATATTTATAACCGCCGGTCCTATGAAATCTTTGTTATTCTGCCAGTCAGTACGCAGTTGTGAATATCTTATAATAGTGCTATCCCGGTTTTCGCCTACGATAGTTACATAGTTTTGTTCTATCCTTATTTTCTCTTCATAGATTCCATTCTTTAAATAGATAACACATCTTTGATATTGATACATTGGAAGGCTGTTAATGGCTTCCGTAAGCGTAGTGAAATTTCCGGAACCATCTTTTGCAACTATAACATCATAATACTCATTAGAAAATACTTTTATAAAGAGTAATGAGAAAATTGAAATTAGTAGAATATTTTTAATCATTTCGGAATATTTTATTTAAGAATTTCACTGAATAGTCAAGTGTAACACTGAACCAAGGTTCAAAAAGCCAAAACGAATGAGGGGCATCGGATAAAGTATGAACTTCGGAATAGATATTCATCGAGTCAAGGATAGAAATAAGATCATCTCGGCCTGCATGAAATCTTGGATATTTACTGTTAATAAAAAGAATTGGAGGAAATGTATTTCCGGCATGGGTCAAAGGAGAAGCATCCTGCCAGATATCAGCTCTTTCTTCTTTTGAAAAACCAAACCAGCGAGTAGCAGATGAAAGTTTTCCCGACTTGTCAATTCCTTCTTCAGATTCAGGATGTATAAATGCCAGAAGGCCATCTACATTAATCAACCCCTGAACATCTATCAAAGTCGAATCCAGATTATAAAAGAGGAATTTTGAAGTTTTATTTGTAGCAGCTGCAAGTGAAGCTATCTGCCCTCCTGAAGAAAATCCCATTAATGCAATCTTATTTTTATCTGCTCCTATAGAATTAGCATTTTCACGAATCCATTTTATTGAAGCTTTAATATCATACAAGGCAGCAGGATAAAGCTCTTCAGGTGATAGCCTATATTCAACTGAAGCACAAATAAACCCATTTTTAGCCAGACAGATTGCAACAGGCTCATTCATTTTCTTATTCCCGGAACTCCAGCCTCCTCCATGAATAAGAATTATTACCGGAAGATTCTTTTTGTTTTCATAAGGAGTGTATAAATCAATGGTTAACGATCTTCCATTAATTTCAGAATATTCTATATTTCCGGTTGTTTTAACAGAATCCTTAAAATTCAATTCAGGGATTTTTATAAAAGGGTATTCAGTTATAAGCTTATTAAAAGCTGAAGTAAGGTTATATGATGTATCTACAGGTAATTTCTTTTCGTAATTATCTGGGAAAGCATAATAGTTTAAAAATATTAAAATAAGAATAAAGTAATATGTCAGCTTATTTTTCATCTTTTAAATATTGGGTTAAAGGAATTCCTTTTTCCCTGAAACTTTTAACAGCAATTGCTGCTATTGTTCTGGCTCCTTCTTCAGAAAAATGAGTGTCGTCCTTTTTCCCTTCCGGAAATCTGATGTAAATTCCGGGAGCAATATGAAGATATAGTTTTTTTGAACCCTCGTCACCAAGTGATGATACGAGCTTTTCACTTTCCTTCTGCATATCAATTAAAGGGATATTCAAACTATCTGAAATGCTTCTGACGATATTTGGATATTCGCCGTGTGTGTCAGTCAGGACTCCTTTTTCGTCGAATTTTCTTCTTACTACCGGAGTGCATAAGACAGGATATACTCCCTTTGATTGGCTTTCTTTTACAAATTTCACAAGGTTATACCTGTATTCTTCGGGAGTAGCATAGCGTCCCGTCTTTTCAACTGAGCCATCATTATGACCAAATTGAATAATTATAAAGTCGCCTTCCTTCATTCTTGAATAAACAGTATCCCATCTGCTTTCATAGATAAAAGAACGGGTGCTCCTTCCATTACGGGCATGGTTTTCAATTTTTATCGATGTAGTATCGAAAAATTCAGGAAGAAGTTGTCCCCATCCTCTTTCAGGATTGTCTTCAAGAGGTTTATCGGCCATGGTTGAATCTCCAATCATAAATAAAGTAGGGACAGCCCTTTTTTCACAGGAAGATATTACTGTCATGATAATTAAAGCAGTAATTATTTTTTTCATATTAATACAAAATTACAAAGATTGGTTTTATTCAATAAATGTATTTTACCCCGAATAATCCTCTATTAATTTCAATTAAGGAGTGTGGGCTGTTAAAATAAATACCCCGTCTTTTTTTAATTGTAACTGACTGCGATTAATTTGTGGTCTATAGCTTCACTTCATCAGGATTATTAAGCAATTCCAGTTCTTTGAGTATATACTCCCTGAACTCGTCTATTGTTTTAACTGCATATTTTTCACTTTCCCAGGTAGCCCCAAAATACCAGCTAACAATTTTATTGTCAGGTTTTAATATCATCACCTGATTGTCCGGGTCTGTGGTAAAATCAATTATATCTTTGGTTTTTGCAATGACAACCAATCCGAGCATATCGTTATTTAAGCTTTGCTTTCCCCAAGTACCCAGAGCTGTCCATTCTCCTTCAACGATTTTAATAACTTCACAAGTAGTATCTTTATGTATTCCTGTACAAATATTCGCCACTTCTTCACCTAAAATGAGTATTTGTCGGGTTAATCTTGTATTTGCGTCTATTGAAAGAAAGGAAGTGCAATTGGTTTTAAAGTCGTTGGTTGTCCATCCGTAATAATCAGTTTGAATCATGGCACGCAATGGTCCATTTGAAATTATTTTACTTATAACACTGTCAGTTTCAGCCACTCTTTCAGCAGCCATTCCATTCCAGTAGCCAATAGAACCAATACCCAGCGATTTGCCTACTTTCAAAACATCCATTCCCCAATCACACATATTATGATAGGAATCATACCCATCTTGTCCAACCTGTTCAAGAACCATATCTTCAGTTTTCTTTCCAAAAACATCATTTGCATTTCTCCAGTCGAGATAAAATCGATAGCCTACAAGATTTGATTCCCAGCCCGGCCCCTCGTATTTGAGAAAGAAAGAGTGGTCAGTACATTCATCAGGAAGCCTCACAGAATCAACTTCAGTGAATTCTCCTCCAATATATTTTCTGTCAACCCATTCCCCACCTGTTTTCTTCCACAATTCAGCATGAGCCATTGGTTGAAATCTGGAAGTTGACTCTTTACCGGGGATTATGGTAATTTTACTTATATTATCCGGTTCAGGATAAATTAAAAGTGAATGAGTACCTGTAGCCGGGCATTTAAACAACTGCGATTGAATTTCCTTATCGCCCTGTTTAACTGTAAAGGATTGTGAAATAAGGGTTTTCAAAGATGAATTGTTCTCAATATCTTTGAATTCAACCAATCTTCCTAAAGTTATTTTGTCGTTAAACTTAACACCAGGATTAATCGCTTTTTCAGAACTGCATCCCCATAAGATGAAGAAAACCAGGAGGTAAGGTAAAAGTTTCAATATTTTTTTCATAACAGTTTATTTAGAGATTTATATTATTCAAAAAGTGTATTTAAATATACTTCAATATTTGTAAACAGCCACAACCTTCAGCACCCGGAAATGCCAAAGGTTGTGTTATTGCCTGATATACAGCAGCTGAAAATAAAAGTAATGTAAAAAATAAACTCACATAAAACATTAAATTCTAAACTATGATTACCGGTTTAACTCTATTGCTGCCAGGATAAACGGACCGACGCCTTTGCTATCGTTATCTACCCTCTTTTCATTTATATAGTATTCGTAACTTCCATCGCGATAAGGATTTCCACCAAGGCCACAACCTCCGCATACATTCTTAAGAATAAGATTCCCTTCAGGGTCCTCAGAAATCAATGTTTTGATTATTGAATCGAACTTTTCATTAGCAATCTGGAAATATTTCTTCTTTATATAACCTTTATTTGCTGCTTTTGCCATTGAGTAAACGTACATGCACGTGCCTGAAGCTTCAATATAATTTCCTTCTCTTCCCCCCTGATCAAGAACCTGATACCACAATCCGGTTTCTTTATCTGCTACATTAAGGAGAGCATCAATAGTTTTATTGAAAATGGAAATCATTGAGGCTCTGTCCTTGTGATCTTCAGGCAAATAATCCAGTACATCGACAATAGCCATTAAATACCATCCCATAGCCCGACTCCAGAAATGCTTTGATTGTCCGGTTTCCGGATTACACCATTTTTGCTCCTTACTTTCATCCCACGCATGATAAAGCAATCCTGTTTTAGGATCCAAAGTTTTATCATAGATTAGTAAAATCTGATGAGTAACAACATCAAACCATTCAGGTGAGTTGTATTCCTTGGCATATTGGGCAAGAAAAGGAGAACCCATATAAATACCATCAAGCCACATTTGCCATGGGTAAACCTGTTTGTGCCAGTAACCTCCGGTTTGAGTTTTTGGATGTTTCTCCATTTGGGAAACAAAAGTTCTTATGGCAATGTTGTATTTTTCTTCTCCTGTTCTTTTATACAGAGTAAAAAGATTTTTTGCAGGATTTATTCTGTCTATATTAAATTCATCAACTTTATATTTTTTAACCGAACCATCTTCTCCGATAAAATAATCGTAGTAAGATTTCATGTAGTCTGAGTATTTCTGATCAACAACTCCCAGTTTGTCGATAGCCATGGCAAGCATCGCCACGTCATACTGCCATCTGATTTTATCCCGACCTTCATAGTAGATCAGGCTATCGTGAAGACTCATCACTGAATTTGCCATTTTAACCGACCACTTTGGTGAGTTGTCTAATTCGTTTTTCTCAGGAACAGTCTTGCAACCTGAATTCAGAAATGCAATAATTAAGAGTAATAAGAAATATTTAGCCATAATATAAAATTTCAAAGTTCTAATTTTCAACAGCAATATTTTAATTAAGACATTCTTAAAACAGAAATCTAAGTTAAGTCATTTGTCCTGTTTATATGGTTGAACAATTGATAGAATATAGGTGACATTTTATCTCTTTGGCTTCCGGATTTATTCTTGCTAAAAAGCTATCAAATAGCTACCCGATAGCTATCAAACACCATAAGAAAGTTTGAATATGGTTTTTGATAGCTATCGGGTGGTATTTTGGTGAAAAGGAGGTGCGACTATTTCATGCAGCTGACTACACTTAAAATGAGATATAGTTTTCTAATGGTGTAATCGTTTTTGGAACATCGGAATCAAAAAACAATAGGAGGTAAATGAGTTCTTTTAATAACAAAATATAACTATTTTTGGAAATAGGAATCCATGTATGAATGAAGAAAAGGAGATTTAAAATATTAGCATTACTTATTTCGGCAACATTTTTTATTTTGTTGTTTTCCGGAAACGTCTCTGCCACAGAAATCGACCGATTCGAATATTATTCAACAGATAATGGGTTATCGCACAATACGGTAACAGCAGTTTTATGTGACAGTAAAGGATTTCTTTGGTTTGGAACAATGAATGGACTGAACCGTTTCGACGGATACAACTTCAAGATAATGAAGAGTAAGATGTTACAATCGGATGAAATTACGAATAACAGAATTGTATCCTTACTTGAAGATAAACGTAATTTTATATGGTTTGAAACTTATGATGGTTATTATCATTGTTTTAACCCCAGGAAAGAAGACTTATTTACATTACCTAAATATCTGGTAAATCTTGAAGAGAAATCGAGTAAAATAACCTGTTTCCATCAGCATTCTGCCAATGAAATATGGCTTGGATCTTCAAATTCAGGTGTTTACAGGTTGGTTTATGATGAAGATAGTGACAGCTATAATCAGGAACAATTTCTAAGCAGGGGGAAATTTTCAATCACTAACAACAATATACGATTTATAGTTTCGGATAAAGACAGTAATATCTATATCGGAACCAAAAACGGGATTAATATTCTTAAAAACGACGACAGAAAGGTAGGGAACTTTTACTTCCAGCATTTTTTTGCTGATGTGAATTTTAGCTCTGCAGTAACATTGAATGATAAAGTCTGGCTTGGAACTGAAAATTCAGGAATACTGATATATGATATTGTAAATAAGAATTTTACAATATTCAATAATGATAATTCACCCCTAACCAGGAATAAGATAGATATACTTAAGTCAACTTCAAAGAATAATTTAATTGTTGGGAGTTCAGATATTTATATTTACAAACCTATTGAGGACAAGTGGATTACAGTAGAAATAGAAGGTGACCGGACTGATAAGATTTTTGAAGATTCGTTTGGTGTTTTGTGGGTAACTTCAGGTCGGGCAGGTGTTAATAAGATAAATCAGGATAACGGAGATAAAAAGCATTTTGATCTTACCAGTGATATATATAAGTATCTGTCAGACAAGGAAAGACCCTATTTTTTTGAAGACAGCAGGAAAAATCTATGGATTTGTGTTCACGGAGGAGGGTTGGCTCAATATATAAGGGAGGTTGATAATTTCAGATTTTTCAGGAATAATCCTTCCGATCCGAAGACTATAAGTTCAAATACTGTAATGTGTATTACAGAAGATCATACAGGAACTCTTTGGGTTGGAACTTCACTTCAGGGTGGAGTAAATAAGGTTATTTTTAAAAATCCAGCATTTAAGTTTTTACAGGTAAACCACAAATATGAAGATTTCGTTGAGAACATTGTAAGATCACTAATGGAAGATGTAAACGGAAATTTATGGGTTGCAACAAAAGGAGGGCAGATTAAAATTTACGACAAGGATTTTAATCAGATTAGTCCGGTTTTCCCTTTTCCTTTTACGCCTAAAGGTGAGCTTGTATATAATGTGTATGCAATGTTTCAGGATTCAAGAGGTCATATTTGGCTTGGATCGAAGGGAGCGGGTATTGCAGTATCAAAATATCCTGTAAATAATTTCACTCGAAATTACGGGCAGATAAGTTTCAACAGATTTCAGAATATTACGCGAGATACAACATCATTATGTGATAACAATGTTTATTGCATTGATGAAGATGAGAATGGAAGGATTTGGATTGGGACCTATGGCGGAGGGTTATGTTTTACTAAGCCCGGAGGGTATGAAGACCTGAGATTCAACAGAATAAATACAATGAACTCCAATCTTTCCAATGATATGATACGAGATTTGGAAGTTGATTCAGAAAACAACCTTTGGGTGGCAACAACCTTTGGGTTAAATAAAATAGTGATTGAAAAACAGGGGAATAGAAAAGCAGAAATTGTCAATTATTATCATGATCCGGCAGTTGAGGGTAGCATAAATTATAACGATATAGTTCATATTTATGAAGATTCTGAAAATAATATGTGGTTTGGAACCTTCGGTCGGGGGGTAGATATGCTGGCAAAAGGCAAGACAAACATCAATCAGTTTGAGCATTTTTCAGAAATAGAAGGTCTTTCAAATGACGAAGTATTTGGTATTGTTGAAGATAACCAGGGTCATATTTGGTTTAGTACCGAGAAGGGTCTTTCCCGATTAAATAAGAATAACAGGAGTTTTGAGATTTTCAATAAGTCAAATGGATTAACATCAAATGAGTTTTCTGAGAATACTTGTTTGAGAATGAAAAACGGAAGGCTGATATTTGGCAGTTCAATAGGAATAGAAATACTTGATCCACAAAAGATTGTTACATCAAAGTTACCATCAAAAGTTATTTTCACAAATTTTCAGCTTTTCAATAAAGATGTTCAGGTAAACTCGCCCGGGTCGCCATTAAAAGAGGCTGTGACTTTTGCAGAGCAAATAAATCTTAAGTATAATCAATCCAGTTTTAGTTTTGAATTTTCAGCAGTAAATTATCTGGATGAGTCGAAAACACAGTATGCCTATCTTCTTGAGAATTTTGATAGAAACTGGAATTATGTTGGTACGGGAAGAAAAGCTACATATACAAACCTAAAGCCCGGTAAATATATATTCAAGGTTAAGGCTGCATTATGGGATGGTAACTGGGACAATGAGATTGCTTCAATAAGGGTAAACATAACGCCGCCATGGTGGGGAACTACATTAGCATATATAATATATCTGATTCTGTTTCTTCTTACTTCGCTATTTGTCAGTCGTACAATTCTCAGGATAAACAGTTACAGGAATGAGCTAAAAGTTGAAAAGGCAGTAAACGAGGTTAAATTAAAATTCTTCACAAATATCTCTCATGAAATCAGGACGCCGCTTACTTTGATCTTAGGTCCGATAGAAGATCTTTTGGCAGACAAGAAATTTCCTGAAGAATTCAGATCTCCATTGAAGCTAATGCAAAAGAATGGAAACAGGATGTTGCATTTGTTGAATCAGTTGCTTGATTTCAGGAAAGTGCAGAATAAGAAGATGATATTGAAAGTTGAACCGCTTGATATAGTTAGTTTTACAAAAGCAATTTATGAAAATTTCATATCACATGCCAGACATAAAGGGATTAAATTTCATTTCACCCAGGAAGGTAATCCTGATAAGGTATGGGCAGATCCTCATAGGCTAGACTCTGTGATATTCAATGTATTATCAAATGCGTTCAAATTTACTCCCAGGGGGAAATCTGTAAAAGTGAGTGTTTCAGAAAACAGTGAAGCTGATGAAATACATATCAGGGTAAAAGATGGTGGGCCGGGGATTGAAAGTAAAGATATACCATTGATCTTCAATAGGTATTCTATTTTGTCGGATGAAAATATTACAGGAAATAGTACAGGAATAGGAATGAACCTGTCGAATGAGATAGTAAGGATGCATGGAGGAGAAATAAGGGTTGAAAGTACGATAGGAGAGGGTTGTGATTTTATTATTGTTTTAAAGAAAGGAGTATCTCATATTCAAAATAAAAAGTGGATTCAATTTGTAGATACTGAGAATACATATAATATAGACAGTAGTATAATTAAAGATTTGGTACCTGAAGGTGAAGTTCAGGATGGAGAAGAAGAGCTCTCAGTATTGGGGAAAAATGAATACACAATTCTGGTAGTTGAAGATAATCCTCAGATTTTGAATTATGTTTCAAAATCATTGAGCAGGTTTTATAATATAATTGAATCAGAGAATGGCAAAGATGGAATGGAAAAGGTTCTGAAATTTCATCCTGACCTGATAGTTTCTGATATAATGATGCCTGAAATAGATGGTATTGAGTTTACAAGGAACCTTAAGAAGAATTTTGAAACATGTCATATTCCGGTGATACTATTAACGGCGAAATCCGGAGTTGAAGATCAGGTATTGGGTATTGAGTCAGGGGCAGAAGCATATATTCTTAAACCTTTTAATTCAGGGATTTTGAGATCCATGATAGCGAATATGCTTGAGCAACGCAAGCTATTGCTTATACGGTACAGGGAAAACAAGGTGATTGTGGTTCCTGATGTAAAGATTACGTCAAGGGATCAGGAGTTTTTAGAAAAGGTTATTAAATATATAGAAAAAAATTATGGTGACCCTGATTTATCGATAAATACGCTTGTAGATTATTCATGTGTAAGCAGGACAGTATTTTATAATAAGGTAAAAAGTTTAACCGGATTAAGTCCGATTGAATTAATAAGGCAGATAAAATTAAAAATATCAGCACAGATGCTCCAGAACGGTTACAATGTGAATGAAGCTGCGATGAGTATTGGTTTCAACGATACTAAGTATTACAGTCGACAATTCAAGGAATTGTTTGGTGAGTCGCCCAGCCAGTATAAAAAAGCTGAGGTTAAGAAATAAGATTAAATAATTCTGTTTCATTCTAAATTCTCATTAAATATTTCCTATAAGAATTTTGAAAATATTATATTCACCACCAAATTTTAAAAAATGGTGAGAAGAGGATTTTCGATTTGTGTATTAACACTTGCTTTTTGTTTTATTTTTGTTAATGAGGTATTTACGCAGATAAAATTTGAAAAAGGCATTAAGCTTGCAACTACTTCTAATTTCATAGGAGTATTGGTTACAGATATAAACAATGACGGTCTTGATGATATAATAGGAGCAACTTCATATTATTGGGGTCAAAATGAAGAAGATGCGAAGTTATATATTTATCTGCAAGATGAGACAGATGGTTTCACCCGGGATATAGTAATTGATTATCCGAAGCAGTATGCAGGTTTATATTCATTTTCAGCAGCAGATTTAAATAATGACGGGTATAAGGATATAGTAATATCATATTCAGACAGCATTGGAATATTTTATCAACAGGGTGGCAATAAATTTGGTGAATGTGTTTCTTATTTTAGTGGTTCATCGGCTGATGAAGTTATTTGTAAAGATATTAATGGTGACTCACTTGTCGATATAATTGTGAAAAACCTAAATTCACCTAATTCACTTTACATATTTCAGCAGGAGTTTTCGGGATTTTCATTAAAGGAGTATAATAACAAAGCTTCGGTTCAATTTGAATATCTTGAAATGGAAGACTTTAACAAAGACGGTAACCTTGATGCATTATACAGTTATCATTGGGAAATAGATGGTTATAATACATTTATTTCCTTTTACGATAGTATAGAAGGGTTTTCGAGAAATGATATAAAACTCAGGTTTACGGATGAAATTGGATCGGGCAGGCTTTCCGATCTTAAGGCATCAGACTATGACAACGATGGGGACTATGATATAATAGGTCTTGGATTTGAATATCTGACTATTTGGAAAAACAATAACCTCGACTTCAGTGATACAATGCATATACGTACAAATGAATATGCAGGCAGGCTTGGGATTGAGGATTTTAATTGTGATGGAAGGAATGACATAATGCTTATGTCCGGCTTTTCGGTTTCGGTGCATGGGCAAGATTCAGAAATAAAAAATTACAATACATTTGGGGTTAGTGAACAGTATTCATCACCAACGCCATGGGCAAATCAATTTTCAACGGGGGATCTGAACAATGATGGATTAAAAGACATTGCAATATCATATCTGGACGGGATAGTAATAATGGAAAACAAATCAATGCCCACAGAATTTACTGACATAGATACGGTAATAAACAGGAGAAAGACAGTGATTGATGAAGGTATATTTGAATACTCTATTGGAGAATATAAGTTAATGGATTCAACAATTAACGGATATGTATATCAGGTTGATTCATTTAGGGTAAGCATTGATTTTGAAGAAAGTTACACAGATATAGACACAATATTTAAAAGGAAAGGATTATTTTGCAGGGGTGAATATTCAGATATAATCTATACTGATACTTTGAGGGAATACAATTATTATAGTGATACAGACACTACCTCTTATTTTAGCAGTCTGGTAAAGGTTCCAAAAAAATCGAGAAGAGACAAGGATTTAATTACTGATGTAAAGCTTGTCAGTGGATTTGGAGGAGATGAATTAAGAATATATTTCACGAGTAAACCTGAAGGGGGGGTATTTCAATATCAAATATTTGATATGAATGGAAATCGGGTGATGAAAGGATATGAGGATATGTATTTTAGTTTCAATGATTATTTTACAATCGATATGAAAGAAATTCCCCGAGGGTTGTATATTTTGCAGATAAAATCCAGGATAGAAGGTGGCGATTACATTATAAACAGGAAGTTTTTAAAGAATTAGAATGGAAAACTTTCAGTCGATTGTTAAGACAATACATTTTTTTCAAAAAAAAATACCTTACCTATTTTATTCTA
>CAYUEI010000024.1:0-12436 GCA_964443445.1 uncultured Prolixibacteraceae bacterium
GCACTTATTGTAAAATCTTGTATAGCATTCAACAATTCCTGAATATTTTCAAATTTACTCAGATTCTCAGGAGTTTTATCCTTGTATAAATCTTCTAATATTCCTGTCTTTCTGGCAATTGCTAATGCAATTTCATATGCTGTTGCTTCATTTAGAAATGCCTTAAATTCTTGAATAAGATTTACAAATGAACTAATCTTTGATGTCGTCCCTTTATTAAAATTGAGATTGTTTAATTCATGGACAGAACTTATTTCCCAAAGTGTTTTATCATGCTGACTTGCATATAATTCCAATTTGTTTAAGGTAGTTTCTCCAATTCCTCTGGCCGGATAATTAACAATTCTTTTAAAAGCTTCATTATCCCTTGAATTTACTGTTAACCTTAAATAAGCAATGATATCTTTTATTTCTTTTCTTTCATAGAAAGATGTGTTTCCAAAGACACGATAGGGTAAATTCAATTTTCTTAATTGCTCTTCAAATATTCTGGACTGGGCATTTAATCTGTATAAAATCGCATAGTCTGAAAATTGTTGTTGCTCTAAAAAAAGATGCTGTTTTATTTCATTGGCTACAATTATTCCTTCTTCTGTGTCAGATACTGCTTCCAAAACTTTTATTTTTGATCCTGATTCATTTTCAGAATATACAACTTTGTTAATTCGGTTTACATTATTATTGATGATACTGTTTGCTGCATTTACTATGTTTTGGGTAGAACGATAGTTTTTTTCAAGTTTATATGATTTATAATCAGGATAATCATTTCTGAAATTCAATATATTTTCTATCCGGGCACCCCTGAATGAATAAATACTTTGAGCATCATCACCTACAACACAAATATTTTTATTTTTTTCTGCAAGCTTTTTTACTATTAAGTATTGGGCAAAATTTGTGTCCTGATACTCATCTACTAAAATATGTGAAAACCTGTTTTGATATTTACTTAGAATCTCAGGGAACTGATGGAAAAGTTGATTTGTGTATAACAGTAAATCATCAAAATCCATCGCCCCTGCTATTTTGCATTTTTTCACATACTCTTTGTATACATCTTTAAACCTTGGCATTTGAACCGATTTGTCATAATCAGTAGCCGATTTGTTTTCAATGTATTTCAGAGGTGTTATTAAATTGTTTTTAGCATATGAAATTCTCGACTGTATAGCCCCCGGTTTGTATGTTTTATCGTCAAGCTCCAATTCCTTTATTATGCTTCTGATTAGACTTTTTGAGTCAGATGTATCATAAATGGTAAAAGTATTTGGAAATCCAAGAGCTTCCGATTCATTTCTGAGTATTCTTGCAAATATTGAATGAAAAGTACCCATCCATAAATATTTAGCAATATCATCACCTACAATCCTTGCAATCCTGTCTTTCATCTCTTTTGCTGCTTTATTTGTAAATGTCAATGCAAGAATTGATGAAGGAGGAATTCCTTTATTCATTAAATGAGCAATCCTTATTGTTAGCACACGGGTCTTTCCCGATCCGGCACCTGCAATCACTAAAACCGGCCCGTTAATGTTTTCAACTGCTTGAAGTTGAGAATTATTTAATCCATTTAAATATTTGTAATCCATATTTTATTTGCAAATATCTGACCTGAAGCATAAATTTAATGCTAATTATTCGAGGTCAGTAATATTGCTTCAAAAATAATAGATGTTATAAGAAAGAGATTAATTATCTTTTTTTAATTTCTATTTTTGTAGAAATTATTTTTTAAGCATGTATTGAATGTTATAATACAATATTTTAAATATCCTTCTGTTTATTCAAGATAGTAAAACATTTAAAATGTACATAAAACCAATCATAAAGCAGCTGATTATATTGTCAGTTTCCCTTTTTATCTCGAAAAATATTTCTGCACAAATATTTTCGTTAGATGCTGATAAAGCTAAGCCAATCGATTATCCTGTAGGGAATAAAGATACTGCTTATATTTTTTGTGCACAGGATGAATTGGATTTTCCGGCAAATCTAACTGCCAAAACGCCTATGGGTATAAGCTCTTCTTTTAAATGGGAAAGATATGATGAAACTATTGCTTCTTTTGTTGATTATGGAACTGTTAATCCCTCTGATACTCTTGAATCAACAAAAGGCAACCTTCAAAACGGACTTTACAGAGTTACTATAAAGGGGGGTGGGGTAGAACTTTCTTATCGAAAATGGGTTTTCAATAACTGGATAAAAGTAACTGATACATCTTTACCCGATTCATTATCCAATTGTGTTGAATACAAGGTTTTTGCTGATACATCTTATGCTTCTTTGTTTTATTATGATATAAATACAAACACCCGTCATTCATTACGAAATCCTGATATTAAATTCAAATTCCGATGGTATGAAAATAGTGAACTGATATCTTCTTCTTTGAATTATACAGGTATACCAAAAGCAAGTGATACCCCTATAAAACTCAAACTTGTTGTTGTCGATGAGTTTAATTGTCAGGGAGAAGGGGCTGTTGATTACAATTCAAAGGTGCCGGAAACAGCTTTTGATTACGATCCCAAAGGCGGCGAAGCTGTTCTAAAGGTTACATTTACTAATAATTCAATTAATTGGGATTCTGTATATTGGCATTTTTATAAGGACATGAATGTTATTAAGAAAGAAGCTGAAGAAAATGAAGGAGAATTAATTGATAGTATCGATTTTGTTCTGAATGATGAGTCTCCTGTATATGAATTTGAAAAAACAGGTGAATATAGGATAATGGTTTCTACTGTAAAAATAAATAATACAGGTAATTGTTACGATACTTTATATATGAAACCGGGTGAGTTTATTCTGGTAGATACTTCTCTTGTTGTTTTGCCCAACGTTTTTACTCCGAATGGAGATGGAACTAACGATGTTTATATTGTTGAATCCAGATCTCTTAAAAGTATGACTATCAAAATATATAACCGATGGGGAGGATTAGTGCATAGTTGGAGTTACAGTAATATAAGATCTTCTGATTATACTATCGAACATTCTGTTTGGGATGGAAAAATAGGTGGAAGAATGGCATCTCCAGGAGTTTATTTTATTGTCGTAAGGGCTGTTGGTAGAGACGATAAAGAAAGAAACCAAAATGGATATATTCACTTATTCAGATCAAAGGATTGACACCTTATTTTTATATTTTTCTTCTAAAAGTATTTTTTTATTTCAAGATTTTTAATTCAAACTTTCAGGTTGCGGACTGATACAAGGAAAATTGGCATCATGTTGCTATTATGTCTCCTATGGAAATTACTTACGGTATTAAAATACACTTTTGTGGCATTTTAACTAGTATGTGAGTAATTAATGAATTTTAATTTCAATCTAAAGATAAGGGGGAAATATTTACAAACTTGAACACAGAATGTGTTAATGATTTTTTTTACTGTATAAATAATTAAATGGAAACAAGCGTTATTTTAAACTTGACATTTGAAATTTATCTTCTAATGTTGCAATAGCATTATTCGAAATATCAAATCTATTGCGATTATTAATTATTAGCTGCGCATGTTTCTGATTGATTTCAAGAAAACAATCTTCACCACTTAATGCTACGCAACCATTTATAAAATAAAAAAAACAATTGCCGCATTTCCCATAACAAATTGGTTTCATTCTCTTCATCGCTAAAATAATTTAAAACATAACTTATTGCCTTATTCTCTCCATCATTATATGATGGTCCCCTGATCTCTCTCATATTTTGTTTTATTTGATTACAAATTAAAAGGTGCAGCGGGCGCCGCACCTTTAATACAGTTGAACTGTTTTTTAATTTTTGAACTTTCCCTACTTCCCTTTTTATTGGGAATCCTACTGCTCTAATCAATCAAAAACTATAAAACAAACCTAAAAAAACCTAAACCTAAAAACTAAAAAAAACCTAACCTAAACCTAAAAACTAAAACCTAACCAAAACACTAAATATCTTCGTAATTTTCTTTTTCTTTTAAAAGTGCAGCCAAAAGACTGCACTTTAACCCCCAAACACTGTAAAATTAATTTCTTCCCTTCGTGACCATCATCACTATTAATTCTACTCAACATCTATTCCCTAAAAAAACCATGCTTACTTCAACCTAATCTTTATCCTCTAAATCCCTAAAATGTAGAAGTAAAATAACTACTGTCAATTAAATTCAACTTTCCCCTTAATATATCTTTCAGTAAAATTAGAACTGTCTTTGTTTGAACCTTTGTGGTTACGCATAGTATCAAACAAGAGTTGTGCCAAAACCGTAAGGAACAGATAGACAGATGAATGAGTTCATGCCATTTTTTACATGTGTTTCAAAATGGGACTTTTCTTAAAAAAATGGGAAAAAAAAATTTGATAACATATAAAAAACTCTTAAATTAATGTTACTTTAACAAATCAATATTGAAACATTAAATCGACTTTTAAAATGGCAAATAAAAGATATAAAATATTTGTAGTTGATGACAACAATATGTTTTTAAAAGTGTTAACAAAATACTTATCACTTAACGAAGATTATGATGTTGTTCCCATTTCTTCTGGTAGAGAATGTATAAACAGATTAAACGAAAATCCTGAAATAGTTTCTCTTGATTATACTCTCCCTGACATGACTGGCAAAGAAATATTGGAGAGAATTAAAAATGAACTACCAGATTGTCAGGTTATTATTGTGTCCGGTCAAAGCGACATAAATACAGCCATTGATTTATTGAAAATTGGTGCCTATGATTATATTGTCAAAGGAGTTGATACAAGAGATAAAATTTCTATTGCTATAAATAAGATCATTGAAAAACTGGAACTTACCAACGAAAATAAAAGATTAAAACAAGCTATAAAGAAAGAATATAATTTTAAAAGCCTCATTAAGGGAAATAGCAAGGCAATTGAAAATGTTTTCATTTTAATGGATAAAGCTGTCCAGGCTAATATTAACGTTTCTGTAATTGGTGAAACAGGTACAGGAAAGGAATTAGTTGCTAAAGGAATTCATTATAATTCAAAGCGCAGTAACATGCCATTTGTTGCCGTTAATATTTCTTCTATTCCTGATACGCTTATTGAAAGTGAGCTATTTGGATATGAAAAAGGTGCTTTTACCGGAGCAGAAGGAAGTAAAGCCGGTAAAATTGAAATGGCAGACGGAGGCACTCTTTTCCTTGATGAAATTGCAGAAATGAACCTTGCTACTCAGGCTAAGCTTTTAAGGGTATTGCAGGAAAGAGAACTTTCTCGTCTTGGTAGTAATAAAGTTATCAAGTTTGATGTAAGGATAATTATTGCTACTCATCGTAACCTTCAGGAACAAATAAGAAAGGGTGAATTCAGGGAAGACTTGTATTTCAGACTGCTTGGCTTAACTATAGATCTTCCTCCATTAAGGGAAAGAGGAAACGACTGCCTTCTTCTTGCTAAACATTTCGTTAACGATTTTTGTGAAGATAATGGAATGCAACCTAAACAGATTTCAAAACAAACGCAGGAAAAGCTTCAAAGCTACCACTTCCCGGGAAATGTCAGGGAACTTAAGGCTCTTATGGAATTGTCATGCGTCCTTTCTGATGGGGATATAATTGAACCTAACCATATTAATATTAATCCTTTAAATCTTCATCAAAATTTACTGTCTCAGGAAAAAACACTGCAGGAATATGATGAGGAAATAATCAAGTTTTTTGTGTATAAATATAAAAGCGTCAGGGAAGCAGCTAAAAAACTGGGCGTCGGAAAATCAACTATTTACCGTTATATTCAGGAAGCAGAACAACACGATTAAAATGTTAAGCCAGGTAACAACTGAGTTTCTTTGGTCTTGAAATCAAATCTAATCATTACTTCAAATGTCCCATTTTGGAACTCTCTTAATCTTGTATGAGTATAATCGTAAGAAAAGCCAATTTTCATATTTTGATATTGGAACTGAGCATAAGCTCCTATCGCATCGCTAATTCTATAAACCACTCCAAACCATATTTTCTCATAAAACATAAAAGAGAAATCAAAGTCGGCAGTCAGCGGAGCCCCTGCTGTCATGATAGTCATTATCCCGGGTTTAAATGAAACTTCTTTTGAGAGGTCAATCATATATGCCCCCTGTATGAAATAGTGTTGCTTTTCTCTGCTATTTGCTCCTGCAACTGATTTGTCTTTTATGTATCTGTTTTCTATTAGGCGAGGAACTGATATCCCCGCATAAAAATCTTTGGAATAATAGAAAATACCAACTCCTGTATTGAATAAAAATTTTCTGTAGTCATCTCCATATTTCAATATATACTCATCATCATAATCATGCCTGTATAGGTCATCCAAATTTGCCTGAAGATAATTCACCCCGGCTTTTAAACCAAAACTTATCATAGAACTTTCGGTTACCTTTACCCTGTAAGAATAGTTTAAGAATAAACCGGCAGTCGACATTGCTTTTGTATCATCATATAAGAAATCGGCTCCTAATCCCATGTGTAAGCTGTCAATTGGCATGCTGAAAGTAAGGGATGATGTCATTGGTCCCAGATTTACCCATTGATTTCTGAATACCCCTGAAATATTACCAACGCCTCTTACAGCTGTGTAGGCTGGATTAATTGACATCAGGTTATTCATATACTGTGAATATACCGGATCTGTTTCCTGTTGTGAGAATACAGGTTTACAAAACAGCAATACTAATACTGTAAGAAGTATTTGTAAATTATTGCCTGATATGTTTCTTAAACCTTTCATTCTCATTTAGGATTATCTGAAAATATAAATAATTCCAGCTTGTCGGTTTCTTCCTTCGTTATATACTAATGTCCAATAATATGTCCCAGCGGGTAAAGGCTTGTCTCCAAATAAACTACCCTTATTGGAGTTTCCTCCCCATACATTGTCATATCCTTTCTTAGAATAAACTATATGACCGTACCTGTTATAAATTTGCAGCATATTGTCCGGGAAATATTCAATTCCGTCAATTATTAGTACATCATTCTTTCCATCTCCATTTGGTGTTATTATCTCAGGTACTCTTAATTCTTCTATCAGGAATATTATGTATGTTTCTGATTTATTTTCACACGGCGATATTATTGAATATTTAATGCTGTCCCTTCCAATGAAATCTTTGTTAGGAGTGTACCTGACAATGTTTGATGAACTTATAGAAATAAATCCGCTCGATGGAATGGTATTGTTTTCAATATATTGAGCAAAATATCCCAGATCATTGAGTAATGGCTCTACTTCTACCGGAATACCCGGATATGTTTTAACAGTATCAGGAATTGCAATAATTGAAGCTTCCTCCGGCATAATAATAGTTATCGTTGTTATGGATGAATCATTTTCATTGTCGTATATCATATACTGGAATATATCATTTTCACAACTTTCTACATCCGGAGTGTAAACTATATTATATGTTGCCGAATCGAAATAGGCTGTCCCGTACAAAGGATCTGATATTAAAACAGTTCTCGCGGAATCAATATATGCTTCCGGATCTCCAGGAGAGTCAGGCAAATCAATTGCATCAGGGTCATAATCATTTAAAAGAATCGGAATGTTGATTACTGTTCCAAATGCTGCAATTGTATCATCAGGATTTGCCAGTGGGGGAGTGTTCTTTTCAAAAACAGTAATGTAAACCCATGCTGAATCTTGCTTTCCCCATAAATCAATTATTTGATATTGTAGTGAATCTTTTCCATAGTAGTGCCTTCTTGGGCTATATAAAATATTGTTATCATTTGACGCTGAAGAAACACCATTCACGGATGGCGTAATTATAATAACTGTATCAATTGTGCAAAGCTGGTTGTCAATGAATATATCATTTTCAAGTATGTTGAGTAAATTATCCTTGCTGTTTTCAAATACTTCCTTTTTATCATCGTTAGCTAAGAAATTGTATGAATCAGGATAAGGGAATATAAATACTTTTCCTGTGTCAGATGCTCCTTCCTGATCAAGAATCTTATAAGTAAACCACGCATCACACCAGAATATTGTATCTGCAGTAATTGTAATAAGCTCTTTATCTGTATTAAATTTTATTTTGAGTGAATCTCCACTGTCAATAGCTTTATTGTCAAGTATTATTACTTCACTGTCTATATCGTAGTCGTTCTTTGTAATGTCATTAAAAAATATTGTTGTTGTGTCAGTTATATTATTCCAATATATTGTATCATTTATGGCTATAGGAGGATCATTAACAGGAAGAATCTTAACATAAATTCTTAAGAAAGCACATTGTCCACTCTCCGTGGAACAAACATTAAGTCTGAATTTATCATCTCCTGTTGAATCCTTTTCAGGTGTGTATATTAAAGTGGTATTATTTTTACTCAACTGCCATTTTCCAATTTCAGGTGATTCTTCTTCTACTATGTCAGTGATATTGAATTTGAAATTATATTTTTCCATTTCAGCCTTAATATCTTTTTCTACAGGATTGTCTTCCAGAGTTGATAGATATATGAAGATTGATGTATCAAGTTCAATGGTCATTTTCAATGAGGCAGTAGTACAAGCCCCTTCATTATCGCAAATTGTGTATCTTAAACTGTCATCTCCCTTATTTACATCAGGCTTGTAGAATATTGTACCTGTCTTTATATCAATACTGTCTTTTCCAAATTCTGGGTGACTGATTATTTTTAATGTTGAAAAGTCAAGATTGCCGTCAATGTCATAATCATTCTCAAGAATATAAAGTCGTTTAAACTCATTTTGTGAAATAATATAATTATCCTTTAAGGCTACCGGAGGGACATTTACTTTCTCTACCCAAATATTTATTTCAGCTACATCGAAATTTCCTGCATCATCGTATATGATATATGTTATCCAATCATTGCCAAAATAATCTTTTTCAGGAATATAGGTAATGATGTTTGTTCCCTGATCCATTTTATATGTTCCGTATTGAGGTGGAAGTAGTACACTAAATGAATCAGGCACTATCTTATTATCAGACAAAGTTAATGAATCATTTTCCCATGGCAGTGGCTCAGCTAATTCGATAGCGTCATTTTCAAAAGTTGAATAATCATCGTTGATTGCGTATAACTCTTTTTTCTTCTGACCGACAATTACAACTACTGTTGCCGAATCACATGAAGTATTTATGAAATCGTTGTCGCAAACATTGTAAGTAAATGAATATACCCCCTTGAAATTAAGTGGAGGAGTATAAGTTGCTATTCCCGTTTCATCATTAAATTTTATCTCAGTATTGAATTTAACTGAGCTATAATCTATACCGTTATCCCTGTCAATATCATTCTTGAAAATGTCTATTTCAACTGGAGTATTTATTAATGTTTCAGCTATGTCATCATTTGCTATTAGGCTATCATTTGCAGGCTCAACATTAATGTAAACTTTTGCAGAACTCCAGTTCTTTAATCCTGAAGCCACAATGTAAGTCATACTGTCTTTACCATTGAAATTTTTGTAAGGCTTATAAGTTATTACCTGATTGTACCAATCATATTCAGCTACACCGTTTTCAGGAAATGCCTTGATTTCCAAAGATCGGGGATCAGGAAATTCATTTCCTTCTGTATCATTTTCAAGTACTGATATGTCAACGGAATTGTCTTCATGAATCGTTATTGTATCATTTGCAGCTATGAATTCAGATAAGGTATCTTTCACAACTACGGTTACAATAACAAATGCAGGAACCCCTTCATAGTCGCTTACCGAATAAGTAAATTCATCTCTCCCTGTGAATGATGAATCAGGTGTGTAAATAATACTGTCGCCTGATAATTTTGTTTTGTTTGACGCTGAAATTACTATTGAGTCTGGGTTTATGCCATCATCAATGTCAAAAACCTGATCAAGTGCATTGAAAGTTACAGGCGTATTAATGTTTGTTTCTAATACCAATGGGGTTGGTATTGGTCGATCATTAACAGGGGTTACAGTAATTATCATCCATGCATCATCACAATAAACAGGCATACCCGTGTCGCAGATCTTGTAATGAAGACTATCTCTACCATTGAAATTCTTTTCCGGGAAATATGAGATAACTCCATTTGAGCTATTAATATATGCCTTGCCGTTTTGTGGACTTTGTAATATAGTTAACGATGAATAATCGTAGTTGCCATCATTGAAATTGTCAGGATCTTCGTCATTTTCAACTATGTTATATCTAATATGGCTGTCTTCTTTAAGTTCAACAGTATCGTTTACAGCATAAATATCATCGTTCATCCCTAATAGAATGACTACTAGCTCCGCTGTATTGCTTTCAAGTTCGTAGTCCTTTATAATGTAAGTAAATCTTTCTGTCACTGTTTGATTTGGACCGAGCTGATGTATTTTTTTATTCGGAGTGTAAACTGCTGTTCCATCTGCCTTCCAGAATAATTCTCCATAAACTCCGCTTGAAACAGGCTCTTGAGAGTTTTCAACTGAAGATACTTGTAATGTATCTCTGTCCGGATCAATTACAACTTTAGCATCTACCAATCCCAATCCCGGCATCTGTTTACTAATATCGTCCTCATAAACAATCAAGGTGTCATTGCTGACTATTGGCGGGTTATTGATTCCTGTTATTTTTATATTTATAGTTGAAGTATCAGTTGAACTCCATTCATCTTTAATGATATATGAAAAATCGTCATTGATGTATTCGCCAGGTCTAAGGGAAACTGCACTAACTGAGTCGGGATAATATTCAAAGCTTCCATCCGTTTTCCAAATCAAGATACCATATTTACCGATAACAGTATCTTTTTGAATTTCATTTATATATGTTATCGATCTGAGGGTGCCGTCAACGTCATAATCATTGTCAAGTATATCGTTTCCATCTTCTGTTTTAATTATTACAGACTTTACATCATAAGTATCAAAACTGTCAGGTATTGCAACTGGAGGATCGTTTACTCCGGTAATTTCAATGAATAATTTTGAAGTGTCTTTTCCACCAAACAAATCCTGAGCTATATATTCAAATATTGCATTAACAGTATCCCCAAAAGCTAGCTTGTCAGTTTCAGTTCTGTTAGTGAAGAAAATATACGATCCTGTAGTATCCCAATTTAACTCGCCGTATGTGTTGAAGGCTATCTTTTCCTGAGAATTATTTACCTTAAATACTGAAAGTAAATCCTTGTCAATATCTGTGTCATTAATTAATAAGGAGCCGGGGTCATTTATACTTACTAATATTGAATCTGTGTCTTCATTGATTTGTATATAATCGTCAGCCGAAACAGGATTGTCATTTTCTCCAGTGATGTTGATTATTATTGTAGCTGTATCTTTCCTGCCTAATAGATCAGCAATTATATAATATATGCTGTCAGAAACCAGTTCATTATATTTTAGTAAATCGACAACTCTGTCGTCAGGAGTAAATATGAATAAACCATCTTCAGCCCAAACTACTGAACCATATTTTGAATCAAATTTTCTTTCCTGTGAATCATTGATAAATATTACTGATATCTTATCGCCATCAACATCAAAGTCATTTTCAAGCAAACCATTTTCTCCCGGTAAAAGTGTAACGGATAAAGTATCTTCACTAATATTAATCAGATCATCTACAGCGACAGGAATATCATTCACTCCTGTTATTTTTATTTCAAGTGTATCAATGTCAGTCGCATCATTATTGTCAGATAAAGTATATGGGAAAGAGTCAAATACTATTTCCCCTTCTTTTAATGTGTCTGTTGCTTCAGCTTTAGTGTAATATGAGAAAGAGCCATCATTGTTCCAGTTAAGATCCCCATATATACCAAATATCAAATAACCGGTTTTATCTTTTATTTTAGATACTCGTATTGTATCTCCATAATCTACATCGTAATCATTGGATAAAATACCCGACTCTGTATTTATTGTTAGGCTGTCTGTTGTTTCAAGTATTTCATATTTGTCTTTTAAAGCAACCGGAATATCATTTTCTCCTTTGATATATATATGCAACCAGGCATTACTTTCAAAGGAATACTGATCCAAAATTGTATATCTTATTGAATCATGCACGATATAACCAATCGGAATTGTATCTGATTCCTCATTTCTGAAGTACGTTATTGCTCCTGTTGAATCCCATTCAATTGTGCAGTATTTTGAATTTAATGGACTTCCGGGAATATTATTCATACTAATCATCTTAATTGAGTCACCATCCTTGTCTGAATCATTGAAAAGGAGAGTCTCATTTAAATTTATTAATCTGACGGTAAGCGTGTCTTCAGAAGTTATAAGTGTATCGTTTATCGCAACAGGATTATCATTCTCACCAGTGATATTTATTATGAGACTCGCAAATCCTGTTGAGTCATTTTCATCAGTAATTGTATATTTGAAAATATCTGTTACTTCTTCATTTCTTGATAGGGTATCTGTTTCAGAATTCAAAGTGTATATAAATGTTCCGTTTTCTGACCATTCAATATTTCCATATAA
>CAYUEI010000024.1:12536-20422 GCA_964443445.1 uncultured Prolixibacteraceae bacterium
AATTCAAAGTGTATATAAATGTTCCGTTTTCTGACCATTCAATATTTCCATATAAACCAGATATTTTATTTGCTGTCGTATCATTTATTGAAACTACTTTAATCTGATCACCTTCATCAAAATCAAAGTCTCCTTTTAATAAGCCCTTTGCAGGATCAGATTGATTAATAGGAGGATCTTTTTCATTTATGTATTCAAAATTGTCAGATGCAATTGGTGCATCATTTTGTCCGGTTATTATTACTGATAGTGATGCCGTTTCGTATGAACCCTCAGGGTCTTTAATCGTATAGTAAAATATATCTGTTTTTATTGAATCTTTATAAAAAGGATTAACCAAATCAGGATTTGATAAGTAAGAATATTTACCGGTAGAATCCCATAATAATACTCCGTAAAGTCCTGTAATTGTTCCACTTGATAATCCGTTTATTTCAACAATTATCTTTTGATGCTCCGGATCAGAATCATTAACAAGTAAGCCTGAGTCAGCTGGTACATGCCTTATAAATGTATCTTCAAGTATTCTTAATGTATCATTTTCCGGATTAGGTTTATCATTTGCCCCAATAATTGTTATTATCAGACTATCTGTATCTGTCAGGCCTAAAGGATCAGTAACTATATATCTGAATATATCAGTAATTATATCATTTTCTTTCAGTTGGATAATTGAATCTTTGTCCGGTATATATTTGAATGTCCCATCCAGATTCCATTTTAAGATGCCTACTGTTCCAATAGACGGAAGCCATGAAAAGCTGTTACCATTAATTTCTTTAATTTTAAGACTATTGGTATAGTCATCAGGGTCATAATCATTTCTTAGTAACCATGAAAAATCAGTATTAATTATACTAACTGAATCCCAGTCTTCTTCATATATCAAATTATCTGTGGCAGCAACTGGAGGATCATTGATACCTATTACTCTTATTATGAATGCGCCTGAATTATTAACAACCTTTCCGTCACTTACAGAATATTGGTACTCCAAATCAAGAATTTCATTCTCATTCAAATAATCAGTTGAGTAAATGTTTTGTTCATAACTTATACTTCCATCTTCAGTCCAATATATTATCCCCCATTTATCAGTTAGTTCTTTTTCTGTTGAATTATTTACTTTTATCAGTTGTAATGCCTTGCCTTCAGGGTCATAGTCATTCTTTATAATTGAGGGATATATTACTAATGCAGTTCCTTCATTTACCTTTATTGTATCAGTAGTAACTTCCGGAGGATTGTTGCTTCCAACTATAAGGATGGTTACATTGGCTGTTGATGTTGATAAACTGTCATCAATAATTGTATAATTGAATACATCCCTTCCGGTATTATTTTGATCAAGCTTTCTTACTGAGTCCGATTCAGGTATGTATGTGAAACTGCCATCAATATTTATTGTCAACTTTCCATATTGACCAGTCATTTCATAACCCGGCTCGTTTCCTCCTGCCAATATCAATCTGAACTGATTGTTATCTATATCATAATCATTAGACAATAGGTTAGTGCTACCGTCAGATTCAAAAAGAATTGTGGCTTCTGTTATTTTTATACTGTCGTCGTTTGCAGTGGGGGGATCATTCATCGGTAATATGTCAATTGTTACTGAATCGACTGAACATTCCGGTTCAACATCACATATCTCATAAGTAAACCATAATCTGCCATTTACATCCTTTGATGGACTGTATGTTAAAAGACCATTCTGATTTAAAGAAATTGTTCCGTTCTTTTCGGCTGTGCCACCATCTTTGATGGTTGTAGTAAGAATGGCATGTTCGTCATCTATATCTATGTCGTTGTCCTTTACATTGACGTCTGTCAAAGGATGGTCTTCATTTATTACATAATAATCAGATTCAGGAAAAGGAGGGTCATTGACCGGATTAATCTGAAGTATAACCCAGGATGTGTTTTCTGACCATGTTGTACCATCAAAAACACTATACATGATAGAATCCCTGCCGTTCCAATTTTCATTAGGCGTGTATCTTAAGTTTGAAATAAAATTCTTGCCCCTTGAGTACGGTACACTAAATTGTGTATTTAGATATGTAAGACTACCATTGTTTGGAAAAGATAAAATATTAATTGAATCAAGTATATCATATTTATCTTGTTCTTCAAAAGGCCCGGATGGATATTTTTCTGAAAAAGGAGAGTGTGAAAATTTCAATATTTCATCTTCGTTGCCGGTTATGATAAAATCATGACAAACAGGAGGAGTGTTGATATATGTTAGTCTGAAAACTGCAAATGTTGTGTCTTGCCCGTCAAATGCACCCCATCTGACATCTACAGTATCATTCCTTCCATTTTCAGGGGTGTATCTCAAAGTAATAAATGTACTGAAAGATATTGAATATAGGCCGTTCGGTACAGCAACTCCGTTAATCCTGAATTTTCCTTTCGTATCTGAAGGTATATCTAATAAAAACGTTTCTGGTGAATCATTTATGTCAGAGTCAATATATCTCGAAGTAAAGTCACCTTTTGACAAGTTAATAACCGAATCTTCAGCTAGATTTTCAATTATTATGTCACTTAATACGGGGGGGGAATTGATATAATTAATTATAACATTTGCATCAGAACTTCCCCATTTTAAACCGTCATACCCATTCCATCTGAATGTTATTGAACCCTCATATCCATTTACCGGATCTACCGAAAAGCTTCCTCCAGATATTTGTGATGAATTAAATTCCTGACCCGGAGTAACAGGTGTTCCATTATATGTTAGTACCCCTTGTTGAGGTAAAGGTATGCTATTGATAATTAATGATTCAAGATTAAACCCGGGAAATGTAATGTTGTCAAAATAAGAACTGCTCCTGAATGTGTCAACTTTAAACGTAAGTGTATAATCTTCAGGAACATTAAATTCTAAATTATTAAGGGTCGGCGGATCAGGTTCTTTTAATACTTCTATTTGAACTAAAGAATTATCGTTAGAATATCCAATGCCATCAAATCCATTCCATTCGAAGTTCCCAAAGCCAACATCTTCAGATGTATATTTTAAACTACTTATGTTGGTCATGCTTATTAACTGACCAACATTTACTGCCCCTCCGTTAAAAGTAAGTACTCCGATAGTGGGCAATGACGAAATCATGATATGATCCAATTCCTGTCCCGGATCGGCAGCATCAAATATTAAAATGAAATCATTAGGCTTGAAAGACAATAATGTTTTTCTTAAAATGCTTTTTGACAATGTGTCAAGTACCGGAGGATTGTTCAAAATATCAACTAATACTATCGCTGTGTCTGAACATCCGTTTGTATTAGTCACAATCAAACTCACCTTATTGTCATTGAGTATTTGATTGTATCTGATGTTCTCCGGATTGATATTGGTTGAACTTGAAGGTAATCCGTTTTCAAAACTCCATTTCCATGAATTAATTATATCATAATCCGACATTGATAGATCTTCAAAATCAACAAGCCCGCCCCGGTATACAGGTTGCGGACTGTAACCGAGAGCGGCCTGAAGATTGTTGATATCTACTGTGCGAGTTGTAGAATCTGAACATAAAACTTCATCTGTGGCTACAAAAATGACATCTATAGATTGCCCTTTTGTTGAATTTCCAAATGAATGTGTAGTGTTTGCTTCTGATGATGTATTGCCATCTCCAAAATCCCATTGGTATTTTGTTATTGGTCCGTTTGTAGATGAGGCATCTCCATTAAATGTTATTTCCTGCCCGGCGCATACTTTTAAATCAGATGCTGTAAAATCAGAAGTAATATTTCGGCGATCCATTATCTCAACTTTCGATGTTGTTGTATCAATACATCCTAATTCGTTTGAAATTATTAGCTTAGGAGTAAAATTTCCCGGATAATTATATGCATAAACAGGGTGCTGCTCATTTGTCTCATCACTTGTCCCAAGCTCTGATGAAAAAATCCATCTCCATTTTGAAGCAGGGAATTTTGCATCCCTTAGTTCACTTGAATCTCTGAATTGCAGTCCAACACCTTCGCAGATTTTATTTCTGTCAATCCAGATTTTTGCCTTTGGAGGTAAACTTGTATATATTTCTATTGGTTCATTTCCTGTTATATTTTTTTCATAAGTATATGTGCCAGGACAATCATTACTCGATAATACAACACTTGGTTTTGTGAAGCCCGATTGAATATAAGTATATTTTATAGTATCCGATTTCGGATTTCCAATTACATTATAAGATTCACCTTGACCATCACCAAAATCCCATTGAAGATAATCAACACTTCTCATGTCTGACAAAATAAATTCTACTTCATTCGGTGAGCAGGCTGGGGTTAAATCGTAATTCAATACCCCGTACGCACCTCTGACGAATATGAAATCTTCCTTTGTAACAGTCCTTGAGCATCCTCCATTAAATTCAATGCTTAATGAAACATCGTAATAACCCGGAGTGTAATATCTGTGGACAGGCGATCTTTCATCGGAAGAAATACCATCTCCGAAATTCCAGGAATAGCTAATTACATCATCTGCATTTACTATCGACGAAAATACTGCATTCGAAGGTGCACACCCTATTGTTGTTGCTCCCGCAGTAAAGTCTACTGCAGAATTTACAATGTGTACACTTTGCGATGAAGTCTTTATACATCCGGAATTAGTGATTGCTGTTAGAGAAGGATTAAAATTACCCCATTGATTGTAAACGTATATTATTGTGTCCTGCCCTGAAGTGAGATCAGTAGTTCCATCACTGTTAAAATCCCATTCGTATGTAAGGCTACTTCCTTCAGAAGTATTTGTAAATGTTATTTCAGAACCGTTACATGCAATATTTCTGTCAATTGAATATGAAGCGGTGAAAGGTTGAATATTAATAAGATTCTTTTTTTCCAAGTTTTGTGTACAACCGTTTGAATCAGTTATTGTGAGTGAAACAGTGAATATTGTATCATTATTGTAGAAATGTGTTGAGTTTGATGCTTCTGCTGTTGTCCCGTCTCCGAAATTCCAGGTAAAACTTTCTGGTACTCCTGTATCTCCTGCAGGTCTAGTCGAAATGTTTGTAAAAGTAACTTCTGTCCCTGAACATACGTTTGAGGGCGAATGTGTAAATTGAACTATCGAACCATTTGCACTGATAAGATTTTTTTCAGTAAATGAATAGGTACAACCGCTTTCACTGTTTACTTTTAATCCTACAGAATATAAACCCGGAGTAGTATATGTATATTGCAATGAACTAGAGGTGGTTGTGCTGTCTGTTATGCCGTCATTGTTGAAATCCCATTCATACGATGATATGACATAGTTGTTGGATAGCCTTTTAGCTATGTTCTGTGAAAAAATAACAGTAAGTGGGGCGCATCCTGATTTTTTATCTGCTTCAATAATACCGGGAGTATTATCGAACGAAAATACAGAAACATACTGACTATATGAGTCACTACATCCGGAAATTGTATCCAGAGATGTGAGAGATACATTAAAATCACCGGTCGTTGTGTATTGGTGTGTTGGGCTAACTGCGTTGCTTGTTGCTGTTCTATCATCAAAATCCCAGGTGTATTTGATTGTGTTAGTATTTTTACTCGTCTGGTTAAAGAAGGAGGCATCATATGGAGGATTACTGCAAAAAGTTGTTTCCTCGGCAGTAAAAAAAGCTTTAGGACCATTGATTTGCACATTGCTGATATCAAATGTTCCTGAAGGACAATTATTGTCAATAGCTTCAACTCCTATGGTAAATGTTCCAATGTCTTCAAAATAATGTGAAAAATTATGATTAGGCTTACCGATATTTTTTATATAAACAACACTGTCATTTGGAAGATAAATTCTAAGTGAATCAGTGCCGTCAGGGTAATCAATTTCTAAAGTGACGGGTGTATTTATGCAATTATCGCTTTGATGAAGCGTGACATCAGCTATAGTCGGTTGATAAGCAAATTGTACGGCATTATTTCGATTTAAGGTGTAGGTACATCCATTTTCAGTATTAATTACTAATTGAATATTGAAATTGCCGGGAATACTATATGAGTGGCTTACCGAATCACCTGATCCTGTTCCCCCATCTCCAAATTGCCAGCTGGAGCTTGTAGGTTTATCATATTCCGAATTAAACAATGAATAGAAATAAGTTTCGCCTGCAGGTAAGCAACCATTAACTGCTCCTTTTATTTCAATGTCAGCTTTACTGCTGATAAGAGGTATAGTCATGTCAAGGGTGTCGACACAACCTGTTGAACTGTTGGCAATAATCCTTACATCATAAATACCTGAACGAATATTTTGAAGTTTGGGATTTTGGATATCCGAAAACATATTCCATACTGGAGCTCCCGACTCCCGGTAGTACCATGTCCAGTCTGTTATTGCTGAACCAAGTGTCGTCGTCGATAAATCAAAGAAATCAGCAGCCATGTAAGTATCACATCCACCGTGATATACATATTTAAAATCGGCGATCACTTCATCGATTGGTACATTTTTTGTAATATTCTTGACGCAACCATCGTTGAATGTTGTCGTCAGGGTGACAGGTACATTACCCGAAGTACTTAATATAAATGAAGGGTCTTCTTCTTCAGTATCCGGGCTCCCATTACCATCGAAGTCCCATGAATAGGATAATATATTACCTGCTGAAGCAGATTGAGAGTTAAACTGAGTAGGACTATTTAAACAAGTTTTTGCAGGAGTATACGAAAAGTCAATATTGTTGTTTGTGTTAAAAACAACAGTGTCTTTGAACGGAGCAGATACACATCCTTTTTCAGAAGTTTCCGTGAGTGTTACGATGTGTTGGCCTGCAGTAAATAAATATTCGAATGAATCACCGGTACCTCTTGTAACGTCGTTTACCTTCCATTCATGCCCTGTAATCTGACTCCCTTCTATAGTCGATTCTCTCGTGAAAATTGTATTCGATGGCAGGCAAGGGTCACTCTTTGTAAAAGTGAATGTTGCCATAGGTTTATCGTATACTTCCAGGATGTTATTGAAGTTTTTAACACTGCTGCAACCATTTCCATCTGTGACTTCAAGCGCAACTGTATAACTTCCGTATTCCAGCGAATCTATATTAACATTTTTGGTCAGGGAGAATCTCTCAGGTTGATTGGGAAAACCTTCAGAATACCAGTAATAATATTTTTCAGCACCCCCAGTGATTGCACCAACCTGTTGTCCTAATTCTTCAAATGCCCCCACTTGTTCAGGTACTCCAATCGAAGTTAATGTAGCTGTAAATGGCTCGCAGCCACCCACAATACTTTGATCTATTATTGGAGAAGGGGTAGGAAATATTTGTATAATATCTGAATATACCAGATTTGGGTTGTTATTTATTTGTAATGTAACAGTATAAGTTCCTGGTTTTGTGTAGTTAGCAATAGGTGTTGGCAAAGTTGAAACGTTCCCGTTCCCAAAGTTCCATCTGAAAGAAGTTGCCTTGCTTGATTTATTTTCAAACTGTACATAACTCGAATTACACCCAATCTGTGAGTTCATGGTAAATGCTGCGTATGTACTTCTATAAGGGTGAACTATTATCCTGAATGATTTTTCAGAATATAATCCTCCCGGATCCGTTGCCCTTACTTTTATAGTGATCGTTGATGCAGAAATGGGAACTCCTGAAAAATTTCTCGTGGCAGGATTAAAAACCAACCATGATGGCCATGATGAAACAGGCACTGCTTCAGCTGTATAGGTTAAGATATCATTGTTAATGTCACTGAAAGCTTCATTCGGAATTGTAAATGAAAAGATACTGTCAGCTTCTGCATGTTGATTGGAAATTCCTAACGATAATACGGGAGGCAAATTTTGCGCATTCACAAAACCACCTATTAACAGCAAATTGATAAACACAATCAGACTGCAAATTCTACACCTGAAA
>CAYUEI010000025.1:0-20399 GCA_964443445.1 uncultured Prolixibacteraceae bacterium
CTAATATTTTGACCGGCAAAAATGATTGCTGGTTTATTGCCGGCTAAATGTGAAAAATTATTATTTAATGCGTCAATTACCGCTTTTGCTCCTAAGTATGATCCACCAATGCCTATAACAACATAGATGTCAATATTTTTTGCTCTGATATTTTTTGCTGTATCTTCAATGTCGGTCAGAATACCATCACTTATTTCGTTCGGAAGATTAACCCATCCTACAAAATCACTTCCTCTGCCTGATTTTGAATGCAATGCAGAATTATATTCTTCAGATGCATTTTTATATGTTTCAAATTCAGCAGGGGAAATAAAACCGGCTGATTTTCCAAATGCTTTTGAAAGGTCTAATTTTAATTTTTCCATGATGTTATCTTAGATTTTCTGTTAATAATCTTATTTCTATCGCTGGTGAAATGTTTTCATAGCATATATTGTAAACAGCATCACATATTGGCATGTTTACATTATGCTCCTGATTTATTTCTTTTATACACTTTACCGCATAATAGCCTTCTGCAACCATCCTCATTTCTAACTGCGCTGCTTTTATTGAATAACCCTTGCCTATCATCGTACCGAAAAGACGGTTTCGGCTAAACTGAGAATATGAAGTAACCAGTAAATCTCCAAGATAGGAGGATCCTTTTATGTCTCTTGTTATTGGATGTACTTTATCTACAAATCTTTTTATTTCCTGAATGGCATTTGAAACCAGGACTGCCTGAAAATTATCTCCATAATGAAGACCATTGCAAATTCCGGCAGCTATTGCTATAACATTTTTCAGCACTGAAGCATATTCACTACCATAAATATCATCTGAAATATGGGCTCTTATATATGAACTTTCGATCATCAGCGCAAAAGCTCTTGCTTTTTTTACATCAGGACAAGCTATTGTTAAATAAGATAGCCTTTCTAAAGCAATTTCTTCAGCATGACATGGCCCGGCTATGATTCCTATCGAATCAAGCGGAACATTGAATTTTTGATTGAAAAATTTTCCGACTATCAGATTGTCCTCAGGCACAATACCTTTTATCGCTGAAATAATGAATTTCTTACTTATATCAACTGTCAGATTTGCCAACGATTCTTTTAAGAAAGCCGAGGGTATTACAAAAATGAGAATGTCTGACGACTCACAAACCTCATTTATGTCATTATAAAAACTTATATTGCTGACATCAAATAGTACATCACATAAATAATTGGGATTATGACTGTTTTTTTTGAAATAGTCAATATTTTCCCGGTTTCTGATAAACCAGTTTATTGTGCCCCTATTGTTCATTAATATCTTAGCTAACGCTGTTGCCCAACTCCCGCTGCCAATTATTGCTGTTTTTTGTCCTGTAAACATTAAATTTTTATATAAACTCCCTTTTTTTTGAACCGCAAAAATACAAAAACAATAAGTTTTAAGACAGCTTATTAGTATTTTGTTTTAAAATTATCTTTTGATCTTAATTTTTTTATTAGTTTCACTTTTCATTTTCAAAATGGAACCTAAAGTATTAATTATTATTCCGGCCTATAATGAAGAAGCAACAATAACTTCTGTTATTCAAGCTCTTAATTTCGAATGTCCTGCATACGACTGCATTGTAATTAATGATGCATCAACTGACAGAACTTCTGAATTGGCTAAAAATACAAAAGATACAATAGTAGTCGATTTACCCATTAATCTTGGGATAGGTGGCGCAGTTCAAACAGGCTTGAAATATGCTGCAATGAATAACTACAATTGTGCTGTTCAGTTTGATGCTGACGGCCAGCATCAGGCAAAAGATGTGAAAGTATTGGTCGATTTGGTTTTATCCGGTGAATGTGATGTTTGCATTGGATCTCGTTTTGTTGGTGATAATAAAACCAAAAATTCTGATCTGCTAAGAAGAACGGGTATTAAAGTGTTTGAGGTATTAAGTCTTTTTTTAATCAGAAAAAGAATCAGAGATCATACTTCAGGATTCAGAGCTTTCAATAGTAAAGTTGTCAATTTTATTATGCACCAGTATCCTGTTGATTATCCTGAACCTGAAATTGTTGTACTTCTTGCCAGAAATAAATTCTTAATAAAAGAGGTTTTTACTCAAATGTACTCCAGACAAGGAGGCATTTCTTCAATACCTTACCATAAAGGGCCATATTATATGATCAAGGTGGTTATTTCTATGATGATGGCCTGTCTTAGACCAAGAGAAATTAATTCCTGATTATTATGGACAGAATACAAATTATTTCAGTTGCAGCAAGTTTATTGATTTTTGTTGTAGTTATTAATCTGGTTAGAAGAAGAAAACTTAAAACCGAATATTCTTTGATCTGGATTTCTGTTTCTCTCATTTTTATTATTTTATCATTTTGGAGGCAAGGAATTGACTGGTTGGCTTCTTTATTCGGTATCGCTTATGCTCCTTCTGTCCTTTTTATTATTTTACTCATTGGAATTATACTCCTTTTAATAGAATTTTCAATTATCATATCTAAGCAAGCAGAAAAAATAAAAGTACTTGCCCAGGATCTTGCCCTTTTTAAACAAAATATAGAAAATAAAGTCGAAAATAAAGTTGATAATGAAACAAAAGCTACAAAAGTCTCAGATTCAGAAAAAGGCATTATGGAATGAAATTGCAGAAAACAAATGGTATGTGCTTTTTTTTATTATCATTTCTACTTTTTTAATCTACTCAGGTAGTTTTAATGTCCCCTTCCAATTTGATGATCATAATCAGATTACTTTTAGGGAATCTATACATTCGCTCGACTATTTTAAAAATTTCGATAATTGGTTGAAAATTAACGAAAGACCTGTTTCATTCTTTACTATTGCCCTTAATTATTCTCTTCATGGAGAAAAGGTTTTTGGTTATCATCTTTTTAATCTTATTATTCATGTTCTTACTGGATTTTTCCTTTTTCTCTTGATAAATGTTTTCACTAAGTCTTCAAAAGTTTATTTTAATAATCCTTTGCTTTCTTTAATTATTACTCTTTTCTTTTTGTTGCAACCTGTCCAGACTCAATCAGTTACTTATATCATTCAGCGAATGAGCGCTCTTGCTGGTTTATTTGTTGTTATTTCTGCTTTATTATATACTATCGGAAGAATAAATTTTTTTAAAGGCGAAGGGAAAATTAAGCCTGTATTTTTTATTCTTCTTGCTTTTTTATTCGGAATAATTGGCTCTCTGTCAAAACAAAATGCAATTATTTTTCCTTTGATTTTTCTACTAATTGAAATTTTCTTTATCAGAAACTACGATGGAAAAATTTGTAAAACATACGTGATTGCATTCGCCGGCGCTTTGATCACTGTTTTTGTTATTGGAATTTCTATTTATGGTATTCCGGCTGAAACTGACAAAATTTCTCCTTTAAATTATCTGGCAACTCAAATGTATGTTATCCCTCGCTATTTTGGTATGATGTTAGTCCCAATAGGTTTATCTATCGATCATGGAGTGAAAATTGCTGATGGCTTCTTGAATTTTAAAGTGATTTCCGGAATTTTTATTTTAATGGCAATACTCGCTTATGGGTTTTTTATGTTGAAGAAATCACCATTAGTTACCTATGGAATTTTGTGGATTTTCATAACCCTTTTAGTTGAATCATCAATCATCCCAATTACTGACCCAATGTTCGATCAAAGAATGTATTTGCCTTTAGCCGGTTTTTCTATTGCCCTTTTTGCTTCACTTGACTTTTTTCTTTTTTCCAAAAAACCTTCATTTTTGATACCTATTGCCATAGGTATTTTAATATTAATGTCAATTACTACAGTTGCAAGAAATGTTGTATGGAAAGATCGTATTACCATATGGACTGAAGTAACTGAAAGATATCCTGATTATTTTAGGGGGTGGTTTTCACTTGGTAAAATGTATAAAGAAAGTGGTGATGAAAATATTTTGAAAACTATTGAAAGCTTCGAAAAAGCAAAGCAATTGGCTCCTGATAATGAAGAAGTAATCGCCGAACTTGGATTACATTACCTGAAAGCCGGGCAGGGACTTAAAGCAGTTGAAAATTATACTAAACTGTTGAATTCAAAGGATAAAAACTTTAGGGTTCAGTCAAAAAAAGTTCTTGCTGCTTATAATATTAGCATTGAGGAACACCAGAAAGGGTTGTTTTATATGCAAGAAGTGTTGAAGGATATTCCATCAGATGAGAATGCTAATAAAAGTATTTTCGGATTTTATTTCGATAGGAAGGATTATCCTAAAGCTATTGAAACTGCTAACGAATGGATTAAAAATTCTCCTTCAAGCAGTGAAGCATATTTCTACAAAGGGAAAGCTTATTTCACATCAAATGATAGGTTTAACGCAAAACAAAATTTGAAAAAATCGTTGGATATAAATCCAAATAATGTAGAAGCTATGCTTTTATATGCTAATTCTTGTGTCAATACTTTTGATTATGATGAAGCTATTATTTTTCTCGAAAAAGCTTATTCTATTACAAATGACAAATCTATTCCCGGACATATTCAAATGATTAAACAACTTAAAGCTCAACAAAAAAAATAGATTCTCTTTTCAGCCAATTATTTCTGCATATACGTTTAAATGATTATTGATGAAGTTATCTGTGGTAAATTGTTTATTTTGAATAGTCTCGAAATCATTATTAATTGCTTTTATCATTGACTCCTTTAAGGATTCCGGACTAAGATTTTTCATTGTTATTACTTTCCCCGAAACAACTTCCGGAAGCGAACCTTTCCCTGATGATATTATTGGAATTCCCATTGCTGAACTTTCTACTGCTGTAAACCCAAATCCTTCTGAATAAGAGGGAATTATTACACAACTGGATGTAATTAATTCTTCTGTAAGCTCTTTGAATGGCAGGTTGCTTTTTATTTCTGATGAATCTTTTAAAATTCCTGTTTCTATTTCACTTAAGTATTTTTTATACAAGCTTTTTATCTGAGGTGAAATGATAAACTTAAATTTTAAATTAGGATATTCTTTGTAAATCGCCTCTGAAGCTTTTATCATTATGTCCAACCCTTTTGATATACCTGCCCTCCCAAAGAAAGTGAATGTATAGGGTTCCAAAATGCCTTTCCATTTAGGTAAGTCATAATCAATACCATTGTATATTACTCCAATTTTATTCTTTGTTATTCCAAGTTTAATTAGTTCTTTCTTTGTGTTTTCTGATACCGATATGTATTTGTGGAATTTTAATTTCAGGATTATTTTTTCCAATGAATAGTAAATGTATCCGGTTAGTCTTGAGATGTGCGGCAATGAAAACCATAATTTTCCCCAAACTTCATGTGCTGTAATTATTGCCTTTGTTTTTGTTAATCGTGCTGCTATGTATGCCCCTAATGCAGAACTGTATGTTGACGTATGAATCAAATCGCTTTTTTTTGCTAATGACATTATTTCAGTCAACCCAAATATCGAAAAGAATGCCCTCGAAAATGAGTTTATTCTGATTATTTCAACTCCGTTTGTTATTTCTCTTTTTTTAAGCTTCTTTTCATATCGCCATGTAATAACTGAAACTTTATTACCCTTTTCAACAAGACACTCTGCAAGCGATTTAAATAGTTTTTCAACTCCTCCTACGTGCGGAAAATAGTAATCGATAACAAAGAGTATTCTCATTGCCTACATTATTTTTAATAGTTCTTTTTCTAAAGTAGCTGCATAATCATCCCATGTGAATTGTTTACAATGTTCAATGCCTTTTTTTATCATTTGTCCTGACAATTCTGTCGATTCTGTAAGCTCTTTTAATCTTTCATATAAATCATCGGCATCTCCCGGATTAAAATATCTTGCAGCTGTTCCTCCTGCTTCAATTAGCGATGAACCTCTTGATATGATGCACGGTGCTCCACAACTCATTGCTTCTGTTACCGGTAACCCAAACCCTTCGTAAAGTGATGGATAGATGAATGCAGTGGTGGTCATATATAGTTGCTTTAAAGTTTCTTTATCAACATATCCTTTAAGCTCTATGTCTCTTTTATAGGGGTGATTGTCTAGCATCTTATGAAATTCATTGTTTTTCCAACCCTTATCCCCACAGATGATTAATTTATATTCTAAATTTCTTTTTTGGCGGAAAAGGCAATAAGCTTCGAGTAGTATGGTTAAATTCTTTCTTGGTTCTATTGTTCCAGTGTATAGAAAGAAAGGCTCCTTTTTTTCTATAACATTCACATTTGCTGAATAATATGGATCTATGCCCGGATATATTTTAATTGTTTTATTGCAAGCAGCCGGATAGTAGTTTATTATATCACTTAAAGTATTTTCTGAATTTGCTATTATTAATGATGATCGTTGAATAATACCCGGGAGGAAGATTTTTTGTAAAGTCCGGCTTAAAAAACCATGCCATTGAGGAAACATTACCGGAGTAAGATCATGAATTATTGTTACCCTCTTTATTTTTTTTGGAAGGTTGAATGGACCAAAATGAGCAGGCTCTATTACTATATCCGGTTTTATCCTCTTGATTGCTGAGGGAAGTTTGAAAAACAACCTTAATGGATCTTTTTTCAAAAAAGGAATTACCCGTCTTACAATAATCTCATTATAATATTGATTTTCAGGATTTGACGAAAGACGGAATATTGCCACTTCGTGAGTTCCTTTCTCCTGGAGTGATTTTATCAGGTTTTTTGTGTAAACATGTACTCCCGCATTCTGAATATCAAGACTATCTGCAATTATTGCAATGTTCATGGGCATTGTTTTTTAATACTTCTCAAGTTTATTTTTTTCTCCTTTCAAAATAAACCTATTGAATCGGTTTATATCATGATATAAGAAGAATATTTGATTCTTAATTATTGTTGATGAATTTACCTTCATTTTTCCACTCATTTCGCTTCTGGCTTTGATAATTTTCCTCCTGTCTCTGGAAATAGTGTGATAATGGGCAATTAAATAATTCTTTAAAAATCTGAATCTAAGTGTTATAATGTGAATAAAAATGATAACCAAAAACCTTAAAGCATTGGGTATGAAATTTAATATCAAAACACCAACAGGCATCAACTTCAGATATGTATAGTTTTTATCTTCATATATCTTTTGAATCTTCTTTCCATCGCTTACCTTTGAAACAGACTTGCTTATTTTATGATAGACTATCGCTTCCCCGCATAATACTATCTTTTTACCACAAATAAATGCTCTTAACCCAAGTTCTGCATCTTCATATCCCGTTGAAAAATAACTGTCGAAAATACCTGTTTCTTTTAACATCTTAGTTTTGTATAGACATGCACCTCCCGATGCTCCGATTATTGATTCTGTATTCCTGTATGAGTCAACAGATTCTCCATTCCCGGCCGGTAATATTTCTCCCGAACTTAATAAATATAAACCCTGACTATCAATTATTTTTCTATTATAGTAATTCAACATTTTACAAGCTACTATGTCAGCGTTCTCTTTTTTGGCTGAATGTAACATATTCTCAATCCAGTTGTTATCAGCAACAGCATCATTGTTTAATAGAGCAATATATTCATAATCACCTTCAAGTAATTTTTCAAATAACTTATTGTGGGCAATCGTAAATCCTAAATTTTCTTTATTCCTGTGAAGCTTAATCCTCACATTACCACCATATTTAGCTGATAATTTCCCAAATTCTTCTTCTCCAGAATTATTGTCTGCAACATGGATAATTATATCCTTGCAGCTTTGCTTAAGTAGCGATTCAACCGACTCGATTGTATCATCAAAACCTTTCCAGTTAACTATAATGACCGGTATTGCTGCCAATGTGTTTTTTTTATATTTATTGTGAAAATACTAATAATTTGTTTATTCTTAAATTCACAATAATTTATGGTTGGACTTAACTTTATTCATATATTTGGCGTCAAATAATTTCTGAAACAAATTTAATGAAGTTACCGGGGGAAATAAGAAACAGGATTGAAAGGATTTATCTGTTTGCTAATCATGATTATTATTTAAGATATTATGGTTCCAGATTAGGTATTCTTTGGGCTTTTATTAATCCATTTTTTCAAATATTGATTTATTATCTTGCTTTTTCTTTTCTGATTTTTAAAAATTCAAATCCCAATTTTGTCTTATATCTTTTCACTGGTATTATTTTTTGGGAATTTTTTTCAGAAACAACTATGCAATCAATTAACCTGTTTCAAAAACAGCGATATATATTACAAAATATTGCCTTGCCGAAGATTGATTTCTTCTGGTCATTAGTCGCAAGTAAATTATGGGGGTTTTTTATCAACCTGATTATTTTCGTTCTCTTTGATATTATATTTTTCGATCCTCATTTTTCTTCCAACATTTTATATCTTTTCCCAATTCTTATTGGATTTTCAATGTTTACTCTTGGTGTTTCTTTTTTCCTGGCTACTCTGTATATTTATATCAGAGATCTGGACCATCTTTGGTCTATTGTTCTTTTAGCAGGTTTCTGGTTAATACCTATAATCTGGGATTATAAAATACTTTACGAAAATTTTCACTTTTTACTATATGTTCCTATAACTGCTTTTGCTGTTAATTTCAGAGAAGTGTTAATTTATGACCAAGTACCTGATACATACTTTATGTGGATTGGAATTGCGATTTCTTTTGTTATTTGTATTTCAGGATACTTTTTCATGAAATTCAGATCTAAAAAAGCCCTCGAATTTTTATAATGATTTTGATATTATGGAAGATAACATAGCTATTAAGCTTGAAAATATTAATAAAACATATACTATCCACGATAGAGGTAACACTATCAGAGACCGCGTTTTTTCAATTTTCACAGGTAAGAAAAATAGAAAAATCCACGCACTGCATGGTATTAATCTGGAAATTTATAAAGGCGAATTTTTTGGAATTATTGGCTTAAACGGAAGTGGTAAGTCTACCCTTATTCAAATAATGAATAAAGCAATACCTCCCGACAGAGGAGGATCTGTTACAATCAGCGGTAAAACTATGCGACTTGCTTTGGGAATGGGATTTCATGATGAACTTTCTGCCCGTCAGAATGTTATGGTTAATTCTTCCGTTCTTGGGATGTCAATTAAAGAATGTAAATCAAGGATGAAAGAGATTATCTCTTTTGCTGAACTTGATGATTTTATCGATACTCCGGTAAAATATTACTCCTCTGGAATGAAAAGCAAACTTATGTTTTCAATTGCCGTAAATGCTAAAGCTGAAATTTTTCTGATGGATGAATTCTTTGGAGGAGTAGGGGATATTAATTTTAAAAAGAAGGCCGATGAGATTTTTCATGAACGTATTATTAAAGGGAAAACGATTATTCATGTAAGTCACCAACTCGAAACTATTAATAAGTATTGCGATAGGGTGATGCTTCTCGATAAAGGCCATGTAGTGAAAATAGGCACCCCCGATGAAGTTTTACCATTGTTGAAATAATTCTTGGGTAATCAGTTATTTGTGATTGTTTATCAGATTTACGGCAATTTCTCCTGATTTTGCAAGTATCTCTTCTTCGCCAGGCACTTTTCTGTTTTCCATCAATATTTTTCCATCACAAATTACTGTATCTATACAGCTTCCATTTGCTGAATAAACAAGATTTGAAATGAGATTAAAGTTGGGCGTCATTTCCGGTAGCAACAGATTAACAAGACTAAGATCTGCCAGATAACCCTCTTCAATTTTACCGGTCTTCCATCCGGTCATTCTTTCGTTGTACTTACATACACATTCAAATGTTTCTTCTGTATTCCAGATTGTCGGATCATTATAATATGATTTTCCATTCAATGAAGCTACTTTCATCGCTTCTAAGATATCAAGATTATTGCCCGATGAAGGTCCGTCAGTTCCTATGACAACAGGAATACCCCTTTCTTTCATGTCCTTGTATCTGAATCCATTGCCCGACGCAAGCTTTAAATTAGATACCGGATTGTGTACTAATATGCAACCCCTTTCTGAAATTATATCAAGGTCATCGTCACTTAAATGAACACAATGTGCCAGACTAACATTTTCCCCCAAAACACCCAGATTATCAAGATATTTTACAGGTGAACATCCGAAAAGCTTTTTTGATTGCTCAACCTCACTTATTGTCTCTGAAAGGTGAGTGTGTATATGGATATTGTTTTGATTCGCATAATCCAATATCCACCTCCATGTCGACTCTGAAACAGTATAAATAGCGTGTGGCCCAAATATAAACTTAACTCTGTCAGAATATTGAGACATCGAATTATAACATTCAATGGCATTTTGTTTGAACTTATCTGCAAGCTCAGGATTGTTAAAATCCAGGGCAGCAATCGACAGACAACCCCTTAATCCCATTTCATCAGTAGCCCTTACAACTCCCGGAAAGTGATGATACATGTCAACAAATGTTGTTATTCCGTTTTTTATCATTTCAAGACATGCAAGCTTTGTTCCCCAATAAACATCTTCTTCTGTCAGCTTGTTTTCAAGAGGCCAGATTTTTTGTTCAAGCCACGGCATCAATGGCATATCATCGGCATACCCCCTCATAAGTGACATGGCAGCATGTCCATGTCCGTTGAGCATTCCCGGAATGACAGCTTTATTCTTTCCGTCTATAGTCTTATCTGCATTGAAATTCAGGTTTTCTCCTATCTTAAGGATTGTCTTTTCTTCAATATATATATCAGTTATTTGATTATCAAATACAACATTCTTAATCAGTATGCTCATAAGATTTATTCTTTTTTAATATATCAAATATCGTTTATTATTAATAATTCCGGATTACTTCCAGATAAATATTTAAAAATAGATTTATAAACGATCAGAAGCTGATTAATATTTTAATGGCTTTTTTTTCTTTAGCAGCTGAAAATGCTTCTACTCCTTTTTCAATAGGAAATATTTCTGAAACAAGGGGCGTAAAGTCAACACCGGTTTTTAAATAATCAATTGCCCGACTGATAATGCCGCATCTCGAACCGACGACAGTTATTTCGTTTACCACTATTGGAGAAAGGTTGATATTCTGTGATCCGGCAAGTGTGCTTTTAAGAACAAGAATTCCTCTTGGTTTTGTATGTTCCACCGAATATTGAAATCCTTCAGGACTTCCCGTTGCCTCAATTACAATATCAAATTTTGTGTTTACCTTTTCATCTTTAAGCAGAATAGTACAATGTTCTGAAGATAAATGTTTTAGTTTTTCAGGATGCTTACCTACGTGGTATATTTCAGCATTTGTAGTTGAAATTGCATGGTTAATCAATATTCCCAGCTTTCCATCTCCAACAATAAGTACTTTATTGCCGGGTTTAATTTCTACTTGCTCCTGAATTTCAAATGCTGCTGCCAATGGCTCTGAAAATACTGCATTTTTATCTGTGACCGAATCCGGTACTTCTACCAGGTTTTCTATTGGCAAAGTAATATATTCAGCAAAACATCCGTCCTTTCTGTCAATCCCCAGAGTTATTCTGTCAGGACAGTGGCGTCCAAGATTTTTATTACAATACTCGCAATCAGGCTTATGGCAAGAGCAATTTATGTCACCAACAACTCTTTTCCCGATTAACTTTTTGTCATCACTATTTACATCTTCAACGATACCAACAAACTCATGCCCCGGAACCCCAATGAAATTCATGTAACCCTTTGTTATTTCAATATCAGTATTGCAAATACCTGCCAGTCTGATTTTTATCAAAGCTTCTCCCTCTAAAGGAACAGGCTTTGGATAATCAGATATATACCTTATATCTTTTTCGTAAAAAAGGGCTTTCATCCTGATTAGCAATAAATTTTAATGCAGATTACTGCTTATTATCTTCAGGAATTCCCCTCTCGTGGGTTCTTTAAGAAAAATGCCAGTAAAATCAGAAGTTGTTGTTACTGAGTGTTGCTTTTGAACTCCCCTCATTTGCATACAAAGATGTTGTGCTTCAATTACAACGGCAACTCCCATCGGATTGAGCGTATCATTGATACATTCCTTTATTTGTGTGGTAAGCCTTTCCTGAACCTGTAGCCTTCTTGAAAAAGCTTCAACAACACGAGCAATCTTACTCAGGCCTGTAATATAACCATTTGGAATGTATGCTACATGAGCTTTCCCTATAAAAGGCAACATGTGATGCTCACACATTGAAAAAAGCTCAATGTCTTTGACAACAACCATTTGACGATAGTCTTCCTTGAACATTGCCGATTTTAAAATTGCTTCCGGATCCATATGATAGCCCTGCAAAAGGAACTGCATTGCTTTGGCAACTCGTTGAGGTGTTTTGATTAAGCCTTCTCTCTCAGGATCTTCTCCAAGAATTTTGATTATCTGTGAATAATGATCTATTAGCTGATTTGTTATATCAGTGTCGTATTTCTCTATTTTTGAATAGTTACTTCCTTCATTGTTTAGTGTAGATTCCATACTTTTCTCTTAATTCTAAAACAAAATAACAAAATTTTATTGGGTTTACCATACCAATTTGAAGTTGCTCAATACAGTTTACAAATGGGGTTTTACTTTTATTCTCAAAAAATCAAAAAATCACCATAGATTTGATTTTCAAGACAAATTTATTTTAACTTTAATATTCTGTTGATTGTACTAAAGTTAAGTGTAATTAACTATAATTTTTTAATATTTGATCTATGGAAAATTTATGTCCTAATTACGAAAAGTGCCCAATATTCAATGGAATATTAACCGGTAAAGAAATGACTTCTCAGGCCTATAGAAAGATGTACTGTGAATTGGGTAAAGATAAATGGTCTACCTGCAAACGATATATGATGAAACAAAATTATGGGTCATGTCCGCCGGATCTTCTTCCAAATTCAACATATAGCATTGAACAAATTGCCGCAAAGTATAATTTACAGAAATAAAAACTGAGTTGGATTTTTTGTTTAATGAGCTTTTTGATGACGCGGTTTTCAAAAGAATCTCCTTTGTTTTTTGTTACCAGTTTTCTTCGTAGCAAATAAGTATTTAATAGGTACCAAATAGGTACCAAATTCGTACCAGATAGGGATCAAACACCATAAGAAATTTTCCTTATGGTGTTTGATCCCTATCTGGTACGAATTTGGTTGGTTGGTGGTACGTTTGAATATTGGAAAATTCATAGAAAAAGTTTTTCTTTTTTTTATACTGAACGAGTAGGATATATTGATTTTTGAATCATATTTATTTGAATCCTGTTATTTTTAAGATAAATATCATTTTTGTTTTTAATAAAATGCGGGGTTTGTCTTATTATTTTTACTTATTTTATTTACTTGAAAATTTGAACTAATAACATTACTATGGAAAAATTAAATGGAGTCATGCTCCCTGTTATTACCCCATTCTACAGGGATTCAATAGATTATCTGTCATATAAGAGGTTGCTTGATTTTTATATTCCAAAGGGAATATCAGCACTTATACCAAATGGTACTACCGGCGAATGCCCAACCATTGATGATTATGAGTTTGAAGAACTTCTTGAAAAAACAATGGAATTTAATAATGGAAGGGTTCCTGTTTATTTTGGATTGGGAGGAAACAATACCCGAAAGTTATTATCGAAACTGAAAACTGTTGAAAAATATAAGGTTGATGGAATTCTTTCTGTTAGTCCTTATTATAGCAGACCCGATCAAAATGGAATTTATAGTCATTTTAAGGCAATATCTGAATCAACTGACTCAAATATAATTATCTATAATATCCCTTATCGCACCGGCAGGAATATTGAGAATGAAACATTATTCAGACTTGCCCAATTGAAGAATATTATTGGAGTTAAAGATTCATGCGGAAATATAAATCAAACAATGCAGCTTATTCACGATAAACCTGAAGGTTTTTCAGTGCTTACAGGTGAAGATGTGTTGTATTATGTGAACCTTGCCTTAGGGGGTGATGGTGGTATATTGGCTGCAGCTCATATTGATACTGAAAAGTATGTTAGTATTTTCGATTTATTGAAATCAAATAATTATGTAGAGGCATTAAAGATTTGGAAATCAATCGAAAGAATTATTCCTTTGTTGTTTGTTGAGCCAAATCCTGCTCCCCTGAAGTATATTCTTGCCAAAAAAGGATTGATTTCAAGCCCTGAATTGAGGCTGCCAATTACAGATATATCTGAGGAACTGAAAGAAAAATTGGATAAGTTTTTATGATAGTTTATCTTTTAATCCGAAGAAATATTATCTACTGTTGACATAGGGTTGTCAATTTGTAGGTTTAATTTTGATTCAGTTTTAAGTTAAAAAAAGTACATTACCTTTAAATACCTGAATGTATGGAGAATAATGAAATAAACAGTTTGAAAGATCCTGATATTTTGCCAACAAAAGATGTTCTTAAAGAGAAGATGGGTTCTTCTTATAACGCATATCTAAAGCTAATTGACACATTGGCAGGCGAAGAATTTGGAATTATCCCCGAATGGAGGTATTACAACGACGGTAAATCATGGTTGTCTAAGCACCTTTTTAAAAAGAAGAATATGTTCTGGCTTTCAGCTTGGAGCGATCATTTCAAGGTTTCTTTTTATTTTACTGAAAATAATATCTTAGGGGTTGACAGTCTGTCGATTGATGAAAAAATTAAAGAGAGTTTAGGAAATCCCCAATCGATTGGGAAGTTGATACCTCTGGTTATTGACGTATATAATGAAAACCAGATTGATGATTTGCTTCAAATAATAAGATATAAAAAGACCTTAAAATGAATTAGGATTTAATGGTCATTGTTGGTTTTGAAGTAAAAAGGGTATCAATTTTAGTTTTATATAGTTTAATTCTAAAAGAAAATCGATGATTTAAAAATATATATCATCATAGGTATATATTTTAATGGAATTAATGGTTTAAATTAGTAAAATGAAAAAAGGGATTTTTTTTGAAGTAATTTTAAATCATAATTTTATACATGGAACAAAGGATAACGTTCATTACATTAGGGGCAAATAATTTGGGGGCAACAGTTGATTTCTACGAAAATAAATTCGGATGGAAACGGTCTGAAATGAGTCAGGATCAAATTGTTATGTTTGAGCTAAAAGGGATTATTTTATCTGTATATTCAAGAATTGAATTAGCTGACGATGCGCAGGTTGAACCCTTCGGAAATGGTTTTAAAGGGGTTACATTATCATATAATGTAAATAGTGAAAATGAGGTAGATGCTCTTATTGAAGATCTTAGAAGCAAAGGAGTAAAAATTGTTAAAGAGCCACAGAAAGTTTTCTGGGGAGGATACAGTAGTTATGTGTCAGATCCTGATGGGAACCTTTGGGAGATTGCTTTTAATCCTTTTTTAAATACTTAGTTAAAGTTAAGAAGTATAAAGCTCCGGATATTATATTGTTTTAAATAAGGTTATTTTTGACTATACTGATTACATATTGAGTTACTTTGAGCGTAATTTATATGTAATAATATTAAAAAATCACTGATATTATGGACAGATATACAAAAGCAGTTTTTCCCGGGAAATATATTCAAGGGGAAAATGCAATTAAAGAATTACCGGAACTAATAAAATTATTGGGAAAGAAAGGTCTTATTCTTGGATCACCGACAGTAATAAAGAAAATTCTTCCCGGATATCCTGATTTTAAACAGAGTGACTTTATTGAAATTGAAAAATTCAATGGAGAGTGTTGTGAATCAGAAATTAAAAGGATAAACGGCATAATTAATGAAAAAGGGATTGATGTTCTTATTGGTATGGGTGGGGGTAAAACTATTGATACCGCTAAGATTGTATCCGACAGGGTCAATATTCCTGTAATTATTGTTCCAACAATTGCATCGACTGATGCTCCTTGCAGCGGGTGTGCCGTGATTTACACTGAAGGTGGTGTTTTTGAGTCAGTTTATTATCAGAAAATGAATCCTCAGGTAGTTCTTGTAGATTTGAATATAATTGCGCAATCACCTGTGCGTTTTCTTGTTGCAGGAATGGGAGATGCTCTGGCAACCTGGTTTGAAGCAAAATCATGTGAGCGGACTCATTCTTTGAATGAATGTGGAGGTTATAGTACTATGGCAGGAATAAATCTTGCAAAACTTTGTTATGATACTCTTTTACTTCACGGAAAGTCAGCAAAAATGGCTTGTGAGAATAAAATTGTCACTCCCGCTTTTAGTCATATAGTTGAGGCAAATATACTTTTAAGTGGTCTTGGATTTGAAAGTTCAGGACTAGCAGGAGCACATGCAATTCATAACGGGATGACAGTTTTGGAAGATACTCATTCGTATTTTCACGGAGAAAAAGTAGCCTTTGGATTATTAACGAGCCTTCATTTGACAGATGAGGATCCCGAAATTATTGAAACTGTATATTCTTTTTGTATGGAGATTGGATTACCTACAACATTATCAGACATTGGAGTCAATAGAATAAACAAAGAAAAGTTAATGCAAGTAGCAGTAAAAGCATGCGATCCCAAGGACTGCATACATCATGAGGCAGGGATTATAACACCGGAAAAGGTGTATAATGCTATGTTGATAGCCGATGAATTTGGGAAGCTGTTTAGGATGAAAAAACGAAGCTGAGTATTAAAAATCTCATGTAATGGTTTTTATTAAATCATTTTTATTGCTTTTTTTTAATATTTGTAATTTATTAATACATTTAGCTTACATTTTAAAATTTAACTTATTATCGAGATGAACGAAGAAATTTTATTGCAAACCAAAAATATTGACGAGCTGGATCAAAAGATTTTAAAGTTAATAACAAAGAATGCCAGAATACCTTTTCTGGAAGTAGCCAGAGAGTGTGGTGTTTCGGGGGCAGCCATTCATCAAAGAGTACAGCGACTCTTAAACATGGGAGTAATATCAGGTTCTGAATTTAAGGTTAGTCCTGAAAAGCTGGGTTATAATACTTGCGCTTTTATGGGAATATATCTTGAAAAGGCAAGCTTTCATAAAGAAGTAGTTAAGCAGTTGATGGAAATTCCTGAAATTATTGAATGTCATTATACTACAGGTCAGTATGCAATCTTTTTGAAAATTCAGACAAAGACAAATAAGCATCTTAAACAACTTATAGATGAAGAATTTCAAAAGATAGATGGTATAGCAAGGACAGAAACATTTATGTCGCTTGAAATTGAATTTGAAAGGCAGGTTCCAATCAAATAAGGTTTTGGTCTAATTTATATAAAGCGATTTCCAGAGGGGTTTTATTTATCTGGAGTATTGAGAAAAAAATTCTCAAAATTAAATCAAAGTCAATAATCAGTAGTTATTCAAATTGATAGTTTCGATTTTTAATTATTTACTATCAATTTGAATAATTTTTTATCATTAAAGAAGAAATATTGCAATTTGTATTATAAAAGTAATATTTTTGGTTGATTTTTTCATATAATTGGCGAAATCAAAGAAATATGTTTGAGTTTTACAATAAAATAAATCAATAGGGTTAAAATATTAATATGAAGCTAACGATTCCAAAGGGTTATAAACCTATTTTAGATCCGGTACAGACAGAGAAAGCGATTAAAATGGTTAAAGATTATTTTCAAACTAATCTTTCTTCAGAGCTGAAATTGAGACGGGTAACAGCACCTCTTTTTGTATTGAGGGGTACCGGGATTAATGATGACCTTAATGGGATTGAAAGAGCAGTGAATTTTCCTATTAAAGATTTGGACGGACAAATTGCTGAAGTAGTTCATTCTCTGGCCAAATGGAAAAGAATGACACTTGGAAAGCTCAATATACCTGTTGGGTTTGGCATTTATACAGATATGAATGCTATCAGGGCAGATGAGGAATTAGACAATATTCATTCATTATATGTCGACCAGTGGGATTGGGAGATTACTATTTCTGAAGGGCAGCGGAATATTGATTTTCTTAAGGATGTAGTTAAAAGGTTGTTTTTGGTTTTAAAAAGAACTGAATTTCAGGTATGTGAAGAATTTGTAGATATTCATCCTATTTTGCCTGAAGAAATAACGTTCTTTCATTCCGAAGAGTTATTGCAGATGTATCCTGATAAAACTCCGTTTGAACGGGAAACAGAAGTTGCAAAGAAATATGGAGCTGTTTTTGTGATAGGAATAGGGGGGGCATTGTCAAACGGTGAGAAACATGATGGTCGTGCGCCTGACTATGATGACTGGACAACTGCAAGTATGAACGGCTATAAAGGGCTTAACGGTGATATAATCATTTGGAATCCAATTCTGGAAAGAGCATTTGAGATTTCATCCATGGGAATACGTGTTGACAAGAAAGCGTTGAATGAGCAGTTGAAACTTGCGGGTTCAGAGGAACGAAAGAAGCTTCTTTTCCACGCGATGCTTTTAAACGATGAATTACCTTTATCGATGGGTGGTGGTATCGGACAATCAAGAATATGTATGTATTTTCTTCAGAAAGCCCATATTGGAGAAGTTCAGTCGTCGATATGGCCGGAAGAAATGATAAAACAATGTGAAGAAAATAAAATCTTTCTGATGTAAAGACTTTGTCGGAATGTAAAAGTTGGCTTTGTTTTGATTAATGTTACCCTTTAAAAATAAGGCTAATCAAGGATCTTCAAAGGGTGTTTTACTCAAGATGATATAAGTCGATTCAAAATTTTGATAAGGAAATATCTTTTAAAAAGGTTCAATTATAAATCCATTTATATATATTTGCAGCCGCAAAACAAATTTTATGCTGGTCCTGTAGCTCAATTGGATAGAGCAACGGCCTTCTAAGCCGTAGGTTATGGGTTCGATCCCCGTCAGGATCACGCCAAACAATAAGGTGTCCGGAAGTTTTCATCTGAAATGCCGGGCACTTTTTCATTATATTTGCAATAAAAAAAATGATAAGACAGAGTTTATCAAATCCGATATATATTATCATTATAAGCCTGCTATACATAGCCGGAGGAATAGCAATTATACTGATACCTGAAATCTCAATGAAAGTATTTGTTCAGTTTCTTGGGTGCTTATTAATCATAACCGGCATAACAAATCTTATATCATCAATGGCTTCGGTTCAGGCTTCAAGTACTTTTCTTGTCGTTCCCGGAGGAATAACCAGTTTGATTGCAGGGGCAATTTTTGTATTGTTTCCATCTTTTATTGCAGGCTTTATGCTATTTATTCTGAGTTTCATACTCATTATTACAGGTATATCTATTTTAGGAATACAGTTTAGAACCGGATTCAAGTCAGGTCTTTCATGGGTAGTTGGTTTTTTCTCTCTATTAGCTTTGGTAGCAGGTATTTTTATGATTACAAATCCAATAGGAAGTGAAATTACAATAATGAAGTTAATTGGAGGATTAATTATTCTTTATGGAATTTTCAAATTTATAAGCACATTCAGGAAAAGGAAGAAACTAAAGCAAACGCCTCATGAGCCTGAAATTATTGATGCAGAATATGAAGAAGTTGAGTGATCTCAAATCACATTTGGATTGACTTTTCCTTTTTTAACCCAGTAAGCAACCATACTATTATACCTCCGGCAATCATTGCGATAATGCTGTATAATATCTTTTCAAAAGAAGAAAAATCAGCAATAAAGCTTTCAGAAATTTCTTTGGCAAAGGTAATTGATAAGAGAACCAAAAGATTGTTTATTGAGTGAGTAATGATGCATAAAATTAGTGAGTTGGTTCTGACCATTATCCATCCTAATAGTAATCCAAGGAAAAAGGTATAAGTCATTTGCCAGGGATTGAGATGATAAACAGAGAACAAAATAGCTGACAGCAGGATAGAATACCAGTTTTTATAGTTCTTCATGAAACCGTGCATGATTATCCCTCTGAATAAGCCTTCTTCAATGACAGGCGCTATTATAGCCACTTTAATCATAGCACCCCAGAATCCGTATTTGTTTTCAAATAATTTATTGAATAGCTCCCAGAACCAATCAGGGGCAGGAATAATTTTTTCAACCTGAAGGTTAAGCAAGCCAACTAAATGTTGCAAGCCAATTAGTAAGATAATAATAGGGATAATTAATAAAGGATTGAACCTTTTAAATGGTAAGACCTCGGTGATTTTGTTATTTGATTTTTTGAGGCCATAAAAGAAAATAAAAGATATTATTAAAATTCCTGATACGAGGCTAATCCACGAGTTTGAAAGGAAATTGGTGTCATTGTAATAGTCGTACAGGGCAACTGGAAAATCGATCATAGCCTGCAAGACTATCAATAAGACAAGCAGATGAACGGCTTCAAGGGTTGTAGGATAATATTTCAGACTTTTGTTTTCCATAATACAAAATAAAGCAATAAAGGAAATGAGAAGAATAATAATTGAAATATTATTTAAATATGGGCAAATATTCTACATAATTTAACGTGCAATAACTTAACATTCAGGGCATTCAAAATCATTTAAGATTGAGTGAAAAATATTGACTCATTTATTTGTAAGTTAAGTTTAATTGTATTTAT
>CAYUEI010000026.1:0-20316 GCA_964443445.1 uncultured Prolixibacteraceae bacterium
GGAACAATAACTTACCGGTTTACGCTGGATTGACATGTTTAAAAAGCTAAAAGAAAAATATAACAAAACCTCCGAACTAAACAAATTCCTTTTAAAAGGGGTCACTTTATATTTTGTCTGGAGGGTTTTCAGAAAATATATGCTCTTATGGGGTCAGTTTGAAGATTATACTGATAATTTTGCTGATGTATATCTGAAAGTATCTCAGTTCTTTTTAAAGATTACCGGGTTTAAAACTTTTGTTGATTTCGATTATAATAAGCTATGGATTGCAGGTGCTGATAAGTCAATAGAAGTTGTTTACGATTGTCTTGGGACTAATTTATTCGCAGTATTTACTATTTTCATACTTATATATCCCGGAAAAATACTTACTAAAGTTTGGTATATCCCGGCAGGGATTGCTGTGATATTCTTATTAAACGCAATCCGTATGTCAGCTATGGCGTATGTAGCAGATGTCAGTCCCCAGAATTTTGAGATATTTCACCATTTCATATTCCAGGGAATGATTTATGTAGCAATTTTCCTTATGTGGTTTGGTTTTGTAAAGATTTGGGCAATACAAAAGAAGGATTAATGTGAAGAGTCGTACTCTTTTATTTTTTCTAAAATAGAGGCCTCAGCACCATCATACATGTCTCTTATAAATTCATCAGAGAAATTATAAGTTCTTTCTTCAAAGCTAAGTTCATTAATTCTGTCGAAAAGCATTTCACGGGCTTGTTCGATATCCCGGCCATAAATGTGATAAGAATCGGCTTGCCAGTTAAGTCTGCCTAAACGTACTTCCCTGCCTGTTTTTTCGGCAACGCCGGCAGCAATTACTTCCTTGTTGAATTGTATGAAGCCGAACATATTCATAAAGCTGGCACCCCAGGCATCGTTACTTCTGAAGCGGATATTACAGTTTAGCCAGTAAACACCATTTTCATCCTCAAGTATTCTGTACCAGAGAGATTGCAGACATGGAGGGTCGAAGCAATCGAGGTCAAGATTAGGCATCCAGGTAATCATTTGAGCCTGACGAGTAAAAGGTTGTTTGCTAAGTTTTTCAATGACAGAATTTATCTGGTTGACTTTAAAAGGGCCGGCTTCTTTCTGCCCATTTTCATCTTTTTCCATCCAGACACCATATTTTTCAAGGCGGCCATGATAAGTATATTCCCATCGGGTATCATTAGGGTCGTTGCAGTTCCTGACCCAATGGTCTTTCAAACCCTTAAGTTCCATTACATACTCTTTCAGCTGTTCAATTCCGGAAGGGAAAGCCATGTGTATCATTGGTTCACATTCCGGGTCTTCGATAGTCAGGTTAAGAGTACAATCAATACTCTCTGGATCTCCCGGTTTATCGTATTGTGTTTTAAAGCGGATACCTTTTTCATAAAGGCTGACAAGGGCAGCTTCAAAAGCCATTGACAATGATTTGCCGGAAACAGTAATTACGGGAATGTTAAGCATTGTATAGGTTATTAAATGAACAACGGAATTTAATAATATATGTTAGATCATATAACTATTTGAAGTAGAAAGTTATCAATGATTTATTGACAAAAAAAACACTTACTGTAGAAAGTAAGTGTTTGAATTTCAGTGGTGAACTTGGAGGGACTCGAACCCCCAACCTTCTGATCCGTAGTCAGATGCTCTATCCAATTAAGCTACAAGTCCGGTTTTTTAATGCGGTGCAAATATAAATGAATACCTTGTTATATCCAAATAGGATTAATAAAAATAAGAATTTTAATCATCAAAAGTCATTCTTTTTTCGATTAAGCCTATAATATCTTCCTCGTTGAATTTTTTCATATTAGTGATTAATACATCTTCACTTAGGAAAGATCCGTATTGGTTGCACTCATCAACAATTGTCTTCACGATATCAGTAATTGGGGCTTTTAAAGGAAGAATAATCATAAATGAAGCATATCTCGAAGAAAAGTCAGTTTCTTCAATTTCCCCTTCGTTTTTAGAAAGTATAAATTCTAATTCTTCTTTCAATATTTTCAATTGAAAATCGGAAAGTGTTATGGTTGAATTTGAATAGGGGAAAATCATGTAATATCTAAGTTTTCCGTTTTTTCCTCCTAAACCGGTAGAGATGAAGACTATTTGTTCACCAAGAAGGGAGCTTTGTATAATTAATTTACTTTGTTGTAAAGCCAATGCAGTCCATTCTTTAAATTCTGCATCAGGCTGTAAATATAATTTTTCAATAGCTCTGTATGCTTCAACAGAATCAATAGAAGCAAGCTTAATAAGGGCTGTTTTACGATCTTCAACTGGTAAATCTGTATTGTTGAGGCTTAATATAAGATCCTCAATTTTATCGTCAGGATTAATTATCAGATCTTCCAGAGCATTGAAGAAGTTTTTCTGAACTTCAATATCAATTTTTTCTTCGAGTATAGAGAAATTATCAGGAATGAAATCCAAAATTTCCTTGAGGCTATTATGTGTATATTCGTTTTCCTGCATTACCGATATAATTAAGAGAAAATTATTATTAATAACTCTTTAATGAGAAATCAGTTCTTCAGTAAGGCGCTATAAAGTAAGGAGTTTAAGTATTTGACCCTGCGGATAATCGGAATCAAAAATATAACTTCCGGAAACAAGTACGTCAGCGCCGGCAGCAAATAGTTTTTCTCCTGTTTCTTCATTAACGCCACCATCAACTTCAATTAACACCTCAGGCTTTATTTTGTTTATGAGGTTCTTCAATTTGAATATCTTAGAATATGTGGATTCAATAAATTCCTGACCACCAAAACCCGGATTAACAGACATTAGCAACACCATATCTATATCTGGCAATATTTCAACCAGAGTATCAACAGGAGTATGAGGATTCAGGCAAACGCTGGCCATAATTCCTTGTTCTTTTATATGGTTGATAGTTCGATTGAGATGTTTGCATGTTTCCATATGTACAGTTATGTTAGCTGCCCCGGCTTCACAAAAAGGAATGATATATGGATCAGGGTTAGCAATCATAAGATGAACATCAATAGGTTTCTTTGCTATTTTAGAGATTTGCTTTAATATAGGAATTCCAAAAGAAATATTTGGAACGAATACTCCATCCATAACATCGTAATGAATCCAGTGAGCTTCGCTGCTGTTAATCATTTCAATATCTTTACTCAATTCCAGAAAATTGGCAGATAAAATGGATGGTGCTATATATCTTTTCATTTATACTGATCTTGTTATTAGACTTCTACAAAAATAGTCAATAATTAATGATTGTTAAATAAAAAAGCCCTGTATAATCAGGGCTTAATATTTTATTCACCTAAATATGTTTTAAGCAATTTGTTTCTGTAATTATTTTTCAATTTCTTGATTGCCTTTTCCTTAATTTGTCTAACTCTCTCTCTTGTAAGGCCAAACACTTCACCTATTTCTTCAAGAGTATGAGGGCGAGTTCCATTAAGTCCGAAATAGAATCTCACAATGTCAGCTTCTCTTTCACCTAAAGTAGATAGAGAACGTTCGATTTCCTGCTGAAGTGAGTTGTTTAATAAGCCTCTATCAGGACTTGGAGCATCGAGGTTAAGCAATACATCATACATAGTATTTCCTTCTTCATCTCTTATAGGAGCGTCCATTGATATATGATGACCGGAAGCTTTTATTGCTTCTTCTATCACCTCAGGAGTCAGCTCGAGTAGTTCGGAAATTTCTTTCGCGGTAGGTTCCCTTTGGAATTCCTGTTCAAGAAGGTTGAATGTTTTATTAATTTTATTGATAGAACCAATTTTGTTAAGTGGTAATCTAACAATTCGTGCTTGTTCTGCCAAAGCTTGCAATATTGATTGTCTGATCCACCATACAGCATAGGAAATAAACTTAAAACCACGCGTTTCATCAAAACGCTGTGCTGCTTTTATTAATCCAAGATTTCCTTCATTAATAAGGTCGGGAAGACTTAATCCCTGATTTTGATATTGTTTAGCAACAGAAACAACAAATCGTAGATTCGATTTTATAAGTTGTTCGAAAGCCTCCCGGTCATCTTTTTTAATTCTTTTTGCAAGTTCAACTTCCTTTTCAGGGGACAATAATTCAACTTTACCTATTTCGTGTAAATACTTATCTAAAGAAAGTGTTTCCCTGTTTGTAACTTGCTTTGTAATCTTCAACTGCCTCATACACCCTAGTTTTGCTCCTAAAATAATCAAAAATTTATATTTTATTTATTTTTGATTAGATATTTTCATTACTCAAGAATAAATGACATTAATTGCTGCCTATTTTTTATTGAAATACAAATATATTTAGTTTTATTAATTTGAAGTGTTTATAATATAATTTACCTGGTTATTTTTTAAAATAGCTAAAATCTTTTACTTCCATATTTTATTCTTATTAAGTTCCTGCTGATATCGCGCAGCGTTCCTGTTATGGTCTGATAAATTAGAAGCAAAATTATGAAATCCTGAAAAGTCTTCTTTAGCACACATATATATATAGTTGTGTTTTGCAGGATTCAAAACAGCATCTATTGAAGATGTCTCAGGAAAGTTTATTGGTCCTGGAGGTAGTCCTGCATTCAAGTAAGTATTGTATGGAGAATCGAACTTTAGCATTTCATTTGTAATTCTTCTAAGTTCGAAATTCTTCATTGCATATTTAATAGTTGGATCGGCCTGAAGAAGCATTCCCCGTTTTAAACGGTTGTGATACAATCCGGCTATAGCAGGTTTTTCTTCTTCTTTAGCAGTTTCATCCTGAACAATTGAAGCGAGAACTGTTGCCTCGAGTGGTGTTAAACCTAAAGCCTTTGCTTTATTCAGACGGCCCTCGTTCCAGAACTTTTTGTATTCAACATACATTCTTTCAACAAATTGTTCTGCGTTGGTCGTCCAGAAAAATTGATAAGTATTGGGGATAAACATTGAAGAAAATGATTCAGCCGAAAAATTGTATTTTTTGATCAAATCGGGATTGTTGAAAGTTGAAAGAAGTGAAATTGAATCAGCTTCAATATATTTGGCGACCTTTCCTGCAAGCTCATTGAACAATCGCACATTGCTGAATGTGAGGTTTAGAGGATCCTGATTGCCAATCCTTAATTTATTTACTAATTCGTTAGTGTTGGTTCCTTTTTTAAACACATATCTTCCCGGTTTGATATTTTCGTTGTATTTCTTCTTTTTCGCAACCCATTTAAAAGCTTTGACATTATTGATTATCTTATTTTCTTCCAGATAATTAAGTACATCTTCAAAATCAGATCCACTTTTAATGTATATTACAGTATCTTGAGAAATGTTGGGTTTGAATACATATCCAAATAATTCAAATGCCCTGAATCCGGTAAATATTAGCAGTAACCCAAATATTGCAATAGACAATTTTCCGATATTCGGGAACAAAATTGCCTTATTTTTTATTTCTAATGACATGATTATTTTTTTTGCAATATTAATAAAAGCAAATTCAATGATTAAATTTGAAAGGTAGTTTTATAATTAAAACATGTAAATTCGCTTTTCTAAATTGAATTTAAAAAATTATAAATATGATTAGGGTTAATCTTACCGAAGACATTTATTTTTTAGGAGTTAACGACAGAAGGTTAAATCTTTTTGAGAATTACTGGCCATTACCCAAAGGTGTTAGCTATAATTCATACCTTATCGTTGATGAAAAAGTTTGTTTGATTGATACAGTTGAACGAAAATTCACTGATGAATATTTTTCCAGAATAGATGACATACTTTCAGACAGGCAGGTTGATTATTTAGTTGTTAATCACGTAGAACCTGACCACTCTGGATCAATAAAAGCTCTTGTGGATAAATACCCGGGTATTGCAGTTGTCGGAAATAAGAAGACTTTTCCCATGCTTGAAAATTTTTACGGGGCATTTAATAATATTATTACTGTTGATGATGGTGATAAGCTTGATCTTGGAAGTCATGAGTTGAATTTCTATACTATTCCTATGGTTCATTGGCCTGAAAGTATGGTTACTTACGATTCTTCGACGGGAATACTCTTTTCCAATGATGCCTTTGGAAGTTTTGGAACATTAGATGGAGGAGTATTTGATGATGAAATTAATCTCACTTTCTATGAGGAGGAAATAATGAGGTATTTCACAAATATAGTCGGGAAGTATTGTCCTCATACTCAAAGGGCATTAAAAAAACTTGATGGTATTGAAATAAAACAAATAGCTCCTTCGCATGGTATTATCTGGAGAAAGGATTTGAATTATATATTGGAAAGATATCAGAAATGGAGTAGCTATCAATCGGACGAAGGGGTTGTTGTTGTTTTCGGTTCGATGTATGGAAATACTGAAAAAATGGCTGATGCTATCGCTCGTGAACTTTCAGTAAACGGGATTAAAAACATTATAATTCATGATGCTTCCAAGACTCACGTTTCATATATGATCAATGACATATTCAAATATAAGTGTTTAATTATTGGAAGTTGTGCTTATAATAATGAATTATTTCCTGCAATTGAATCATTGGTAACAGAGATAGAGCATAAAGGGATAAAAGACAGATATCTTGGTGTTTTCGGATCATTCAGCTGGAATGGGGGAGGAGTTAAAAATCTTTTAAAGTTTGCTGAAAATATAGGGTGGGAAATGGTCGGAAATCCTGTAGAGGTTAAAGGATCACTTACTGAAGAAAAATATACTGAGATACGATTGTTGGCTAAAGAGATAGCTGAAAAAATTAATAAATAAATAAATCCCGATAATTGGTTTCTGTTTGAAAAAATTAAATGCATTAAACAGGAATCAATTATCGGGATTTATTAAGAAGAATATTTGATTATTTTTTCTTTTTCAACAACTTGCTCAGAAACGACATTCCCATTTCTGCAACATCATCAACAGCTGAACCATCACCATCACGATCAAGCAACTTGTTAAAGAGGCTTTGATTTTGATTGGAGGATGCGGCTTGTCCACCCAACATTGAAGAAAGAATATCAGTAATTCCACCACCGGATGAACTACCACGGGCTTGACGACCAATATATCCCATAACCATTGGTGCTGCCATTTCAAGAATATTGCCAATAGCAGACGAGCTTAATCCTGTTTTTTCACCTAAAAGATTTTTAGCTGCATCTTGTTTATTGCCAAGGACATGTTTTAGGATGCCTTGTCCGTTTCCTATACTTGGGTTACTAATAAGATCTGAAATATTATCTAAAATACTTCCGTCATGATCACGCTCAATTGCACTTTGCAAAGATGCAGCACCATCCTGAGAACTGCTGTTTTTAGCTAATGCACTAACCAATAATGGTATTGCTGAACTAAGTGCTTCTTTAGTCTGATCAGGAGTTGCATTTAGTTTCTGACTCATTGATTCAATAGAACCATCTGATAATTGTGATAAAATTGAGTTTAAAAAGTCTGCCATAATTTTTTTATTTTGATAATTATTAAAATTATTAATTTTTTGTTTCAGGATTTCCATCCTGATTCTTGTTTTTAAATTGCTGCGACAAATCATCAACAACATCTTCAGCCTTATCTATCAAATCCTTACCTACGACTTTGGCCTTTTCAACAGCATCTTCAAGTTTATCTTCAAGTTTGTCTGTAAATGATTTGATTTTTTCTTTTATTCCGCTTTTTTCAAGTTCATCAATTTTGGATTCTACGTAGTCTTCTGCTTTGTTTAATAATTGATCTGCCTTTTGATAGGTTTCACTCTTCTTTAAATCCTCCATTTTTTCATCAATAAAGCTTTCGGCCTTTTCTGCGAATTCCTTAGCCTTTTGGATAAAGTCATCACTTTTTTGTTCACCATTGGGATTTTGTTCATTCATATAAATTGAAATTTTTAAAGTTACGATATACAATATAAGACAAAAAAGTATAAATAAAAAGGATAAAAGCCAGATAAGAAGATAAGAAGATATTACTTTTCCGTTGGAGATGGAAGGATAAGGTTTATGTCCGATTTCGGGAGTGTTTTGGGAGTAATATCATTATTTTTTGATCTGAAAATGTCATATTTATCGAACGGTCTTTCGTTTTCCCTCCATTTAAAACCTTCAAGCCTGGTTTCGGGATCAAGTCCTTCTTTAATTGGGCTCATAATACCTACAGGAGTATTGAGGAAGCTGATTCTATTTATTTTATTTTCATTTAAATACAAAATGATATTACTGCTTTCAGCCTTATTAACTCCGACATAGTCTTTATCATCTTCAGGATAATAAATTGACTGCCCATTTCCGCTAACATTTATCTGATATAGTTGGTTGGATTTATTTATCAGGCCAACCATATTCTTACCTTTAATCTGGTTGAATTTCAGCGAGTCCATTTCCTGAATTATAAATGAATTCTCTTTCAGAAAAACTTTGTTAGGAGGCACAGCATAATTTTTCATTTCAATAAATTCGGCAGATAGCTGACTGTTTTCAGCCCAAATAACAGGTTCAATAAATAGCTGGATTGTTGAATCTTTTGTGAAGTAAACCAATGAATCGCTTTGTCCCTGAGTGTCACTTTTATAAAATCTTACATTATTATAACATAGTACAAGCTTTTGATTTACTTCTGATGTATCAGGTTTAGTGAATAACGTGTCAGCATGAAGGAATAGAGAATCGCTGTTGTAATATTGAATAAATAAAGCAGAATCTGCCATAAGGGCATTTTGAGTAAAGTCATTGTATTTTGCATTGTCACCGGCGATTATGATCTTGTTTTTAAAATCATTGATTATTACGTTCCCTTTGGCAATTCCTTTACCGGTGTTGTCTTCATAATAAATATAATCGCCCTGTAGCTGACTGTCACCTTTCCTGATAGTTGAATTTTTCAGAAGCTCAGAGATATTATTCTTTGTGTCAAACCAACCTTTTTCTGAATATAAATAGGAGCTGTCTCCAATAATATGAGTTGGGCCAAGAATAGTTGCTACTTCTGATACAGTGTTATATTTCATAGTGTCAGATGTCATGACATAATCTTTATTTACAAGCTTGACACTATCCTTGAAAAAGAGTTCATTTTTCTGAGAGTAGTACCTGCCAATCATACTTGTAAGGACATTTGTGCTGTCAACTATCTTGCCTCCTGATTCATAATAACCTACTTCTGTTTTAGTGTCGAAGTCAAGTGTGTCAGTAGTAAGTGTAAGCTTTGGATCTTTAAGTTTTACATTTCCTATTGCTTTGGCTATGCCATCGTTCCCTCTGTAATTGATAAAATCGGAATACATATTCAAGGTATCGTTGCTGATGATATGTACTTTTCCAAATGCATCAACAGAATTGGATGCGGCATAAAACCAAGCGCTGTCACAATACATTACCATATTCTGGTGTGACAGTTTAACGTTATTTAATAATCTTTGGACGTTCTGCGCTACTGATTGTTTGTATATTAGATATTCTGCTTCTTCAATAACAATTTCCTTTCTGGTTCTTTTCTGGGCAGTTGAATGAAAATTAAACAATAATAAAGCAATTAATAAATAAAGCCTGACCAATACAGGCAGGCTTTTTAAAATCGCATTATTTTTGAGTAATGATTGCATTTTTATTTTAATAATTGGGCAATGATTTCATCGACAGAAATATTTTCAGCTTCAGCTTTATAGTTTTTAATAATCCTGTGTCTTAAAATTGAAACCGCAACTGCTTTTATATCGTCGATGTCAGGTGAATATCTTCCATTCAAAGCAGCATGGGTTTTAGCGCCAAGAACAAGATATTGTGAAGCCCTTGGACCAGCACCCCATTTTAGGTAATTATTAGTTACTGCAGGAGCCAGAGGTGTATTAGGACGAGTTTTCGAAGCTAAAGTAACTGCATACTTTAATACATTATCATTTATTGGTACTTTTCTAATAACATTCTGAAATTCCAGTATCTCGCTTTTTTTAATAATACTTTTTAGTTCCACTTCAAATGCTGATGTGGTATTTCTTACAATCGTCAGTTCATCATTAAACTGTGGGTAATCAAGCCAAAGGGAAAACATAAACCTATCGAGCTGAGCTTCGGGCAGGGGATATGTACCTTCTTGTTCAATTGGATTTTGAGTTGCAAGGACAAAGAAAGGCTTGTCTAAATTAAAATGTCTTCCGGCAGATGTTACAGATTTCTCCTGCATAGCTTCAAGAAGAGCTGATTGAGTTTTAGGTGGAGTTCTGTTGATTTCGTCTGCGAGTATTATATTGGCAAATATAGGCCCTTTGATAAACTTGAATTCTTTATTGTGATCCAAAATTTCAGTACCAATGATGTCTGATGGCATCAGGTCGGGAGTGAATTGGATTCTTTTATATTCTAAATCTAAAACCTGTGCTATTGTATTAACAAGCAGTGTTTTTGCCAATCCAGGAACCCCTATAAGAAGACAATGTCCCTGACTGAATATCGAAATCAATACCTGCTTTATTATTTCATCCTGACCGTATATTGCTTTTTTTATTTCTGAAAGCAATTCATCATTTTTCCTGTGAAGGGCGTCAATTGCCTCTTTGTCATTATTGAAATTCATTTTTAAGTTTTTTTCAGTTGAAATATATGCTTTAAAATATCTTTAAGATAATTAATCGAAATTAATCTATTTTATCCAATTTTTGAATTTAAAATCACAATTAAGATAAGTATCATCAATACGGATGTATGTTTTGGATTGTCTTTGACTAATCCATTCCTCTATTGCATCATTTCTTTTCTTTTCAAGGAATTTTTCACTTATAAGCTGATAATCTTCATTTAAATTCGCTTTGTGTGATTCTACCTTATTTAAAAGCTTTACTATCTGAATTATATCTCTTCCATTTTGATCAATTGAGATAAAAGGTTTTGATATTTCATTAATCTCTAATTTTGTAAGAACTTTTGATATCTCCGGATTAAGCATTCCTATCTCAAATTTGGATGATAAATCGTTTGGATTGATAACCATACCACCATTGTTCCTGGAATTTTTATCCATCGAAAAGCGGTAAGCTGCTTCATCAAATTTCAAATTACCTTTCCTGATTTCGGTTGCAAGACTGTCAAGTTTGGTTATACTCTTTTCTTTAACCTCAGCACTTACCTTTGGCTTTAAAAGGATGTGGCGGCATTTAATCCTTTCTCCCAGACGGTCTTCCATTTTGATTATATGATAGCCTGCTTCACTCTTTACTACGTTTGAAATCTGTCCGGGCCTTAAAGCAAAGGCAGCAGCTGAAAAAGCCGGATCCATGGTAGCTTTGCCAAAATAACCCAGATCTCCTCCGTTCTTTGCACTTGGACATTCTGAATATAGTACAGCAAACATTGAAAAATTCTCACCTTCTTCTGCTCTTCGTTTCAATTCCCTGAGCTGATCCTTAATCTTGTTTTCTTCAGTTTCTGAAATCGAAGGTATAATTGTTATTTGAGAATATTCATATTGAGTATTTATCAATGGCATCTCTTCTTCAGACAGATTTTTATAAAAATATCTTACTTCAGAAGGTGTGGCTTTAATCTTGTCAATTATCTTGCTATTCATTTGACTGCTTAAAATTTCATTATGAATAACATCCTTCAACTCTGATTTTAGCTTTACAATTGGCTTTTTGAAATAATTCTCAACTTCTTTTTCTGAGCCAAGATGTTGAATAAAATATTGTATTCTGGCATCCATCTGCTGATTTACCTGATTGTCGGTAACAACAATCAAAGTATCCATTTCAGCTTCTGCTACCATAAGCTTTTCAATTAGAAGCCTTTCAAGAATTTCACACTTCATGTCACCTTCACTGGTTATACCCTGTGCCTGGTTCTGAAGGTAAATTGCTTCAATCTCTGATTTCAGAATAACATTACTTCCTATAATACCAACTATCTGATCAATGATTTTGTCCTGAGCTTTAACATTATATGAGATTACTGAAAGTAGTACTACTATTGCTGTTAGAAATTTATATTTACACATATTATGGTTTAGTTTTCAATTATATACCTTGAATTTTTTGTATTTTAATGCATCCTTGTACAAACTGTCTTTTAATTCTCTCAGGTAAACGACTTTTCTGTTGTTTGTAATTGTACCTTTTATATTTGATGATACAAAATCAAATGGAGCTTTTTCCCCTGATTGATAAAAGCTGTTGATTGCAATTACATGTAACTCATTATGCACTTTTTTTGTTATTATTTTTTGATTTTTCACATAATCATCAATCATTGGAACAGTATAATTCAATGAATTAAGTAAGTTCTCGAGATAAATCCAATTGTTATCAAAATCATCATATTTTTTAGCAAATCTGAAGATATAATCTTCATACTTTTCTATATCAGTTTGCCTGTTGCTATTTAAAATGTCTAGTATGCTTTCAGATACTGACATGCCTGCCGGGAAAATAATGTACTTAACTTTTACAATTGGAGAAGTTAATTTGAATTCATTAGAGTTTTCCCTGTAATATTTTTCAACTTCAGAATCGGAAACTTCCTTGCTGATAATGTTATTCATTATTTTATTCTTGTATTTCTGAATAACAAGCTCCTGACGATAACCTTCGATTTCTCTTTCCAGGTTAAGTTCTTTTGGAGAAAGTTTAGATTCAGCTTCTGAAACAAGCAGTTGTTGTTTAATCCAGTTGTCAATGTAATCTTTTGCTACTTCTTCTGAATCTTTTTTATCGCTTGGAATTGGTCTGGCTTCTCTTAATTCAGAAAGAGTTAAGCTTTTCTTCATTACCTGTGCTATAACAGGATCTATTTCTTTGCCCGCTTCTTTTTTGCATCCGATCAAAGATATGAAGAACAAGAAGATTATTAAGACCTGATAATATTTCACTTATTTCTTGTCAACACTTTTTATAGTCTTCAGAATCTTTTTATTAATAGTTACTTTATATTTTTCCCTGAGTTGTTTTACCCATTCTTTATCTATTACTGCTTGGTAATCTGATATATAAAGACCCCTGGCTTCATCTAAAGTCTTTACTCCATCCTGCTTAACCTCACCTTTTACGAAGTATCGATTATCTTTGAAATCTTTAGGTTTTTCAGCCTTCCATATCAAGTAATCAATATGTTTGTTTCCGCCTTTTTCCCATCTGCCTTTTGTTACAGTTGCATTTACTTTTCCATCCTCAGTAACTCTCTCCTGCAAAATAGCCGGATCAGTAATTCCTTGTTCTAGTAGTTTATTTATAGTATCTATTACTTCTTCATTCTTGCATTGAATAAATAAACCGTCAAAGTGCTCACCAAAGAGATATTTATCCTTATTCTGATTGTAATAATTCAACAGACCTGTACTGTCTTCCGAAGCCTTGTTCCATACTTCTTTTTCCATTATAGAAAATAACAAAATACCATCATGATATTCCTGAATTAAACTCTTGAATTCCGGATATTTTGTTTCAAGACGACTGTTTTCATAGTTTGTTATTGTAGTTTCCTCAAAATCCCAAAGCTTATCTTTTAAATGAGATTTTAAAGTCTTGTCATTATTGGTTGACTTGGTTAAAAGAAATTTATAAAACTCTTCTCCATAATAATCTCTTCCTGCAAAATTGAACAGTGAAATTTTTCCAATTTCTTTTGGAAAATCACCTGTTACTGTATCCTTTTCTAATTTGTCAACCAATTCATAGAATTTCTTTTGGTTTTCAGGATATGATTTAAAACCATATTCTTTTTTCATAATATTTATGAAAGAAACCTTGCTGTATCTGCTTCTTAAAGGATCTTTCTTTACTTTTTCAGTAATTTCACCTTTAATATCTTCAAAAGTAGGAACCGGTTTTCTTTCCATTCTTCTTACAATATGCCATCCATAGATAGTCCTTACAGGTTTTGAGTAATCACCGTCTTTTTGTAATGAAAATGCAGCATCCCTGAATTCTTCAACATCAAATTCATAAGAGATGAATTTCATTACACCACCATTTTTCCCTGACATTTTATCTTCAGAATATTGCTTGGCCAATTCTTCAAAATTAGCCCCATTTTCCAATAAATTGTAGAGACTGTCTATTCTTGCTTTGACTTTTACATCTTCTTCCGGCGTAACTTCTGTATTGTTGCTGAACTTAAGCATAATATGAGCAACCTTAACCTCGCCTTCAGATTTTCTCAAATCGAAAACCTTAATTAAATGATATCCTAAATTCGTACGAACAGGCATACTTATTTCACCAATTTTAGTATTGTAAGCTGCATTTTCAAAAGGAGTTATCATCCTGAATGCACTGAAATAACCCAGACTGCCGCCATTTGTTTCTGCTGAAGTATCATCAGAATATTCTTTTGCAAGTTCCTCAAAAGTTTTTTCTTTATTTAGATATTTGGTTCTTACATCAATTGCTTTTTGATATGCTTTCAGCGTGTCTTCAGGTAATGCATCCTGTGATAATTTGAAAAGTATATGACTCGCTTTTAATAAATTAATTTTTCTGAAATAGGTGTCCTTTATAAGTGAATCAGTGCATGTTATATCCGTAAGATATGTCTTAGCCAATTCATCACGATACCCTTTTAATTCATCTATAAATGCTTTTGCAGTGTCTAATCCTCTGTGTTCTGCTTCAATAACCTTTAACTTGAAGTCTATAAACATCTCCATATATTCTTCAGGAGTTTTTGCTTCATTGTCATCATTGAGATTACTGTTATTTTTCCTGTATATTGCTTCAAATTCTTCCTGAGAAATTTTCTTTCCGTCAATAGTTACAACTGTATTGTCTTTAGCAAAAGTTGAAATAGAAAAAATGAAAATTAAAAAAGATAAAGTAATAATCTGCTTCATGATATCAATATTTTATTATTAACCATTATTATTCCTGATTGGAATTAATCCAATCTTTTCGTAACGATTTTTTATTTGTTTTATTGTGGTATGCTATAGTTAGGAGCTTCTCTTGTTATTGCAACATCATGAGGATGACTCTCAACTACTCCTGACGATGTTATTCTTGTGAATTTAGCATGATGTAATGTCTGAATATTTTTTGCTCCACAATATCCCATACCTGCTCTTAGTCCTCCAATTAATTGATAAAGAACTTCGTACAAGGTTCCTTTATATGGTACACGGGCAGCTATTCCTTCAGGAACAAGCTTAGTTATATCATCTTCCATATCCTGGAAATACCTGTCTTTCGATCCGGCCTGCATAGCTTCCACTGATCCCATTCCACGATACGACTTGAATTTTCTTCCCTGAAATAATATTGTTTCTCCCGGTGATTCTTCAACTCCTGCAAAAAGACCTCCGGCCATTACCGAATTTGCTCCGGCTGCCAATGCTTTTACTATATCACCTGAATATCTTAAACCTCCGTCTGCTATAATTGGAACGCCTGAATCTTTGATAGCCTTGGATACATTGTAAATAGCAGAAAGCTGTGGAACACCTACTCCTGCTATAACCCTTGTAGTACATATTGAACCGGGGCCAATTCCAACCTTCACTGCATCAGCTCCTGCCAATACTAAATCGGTAGCTGCTTCTGATGTAGCAATATTTCCAACCACAAAGTCTTTTTCCGGATATTTTGCTTTTGCTTTTCTTAATACTTCAAGAATATTTTTCGAATGACCATGGGCTGAATCCATAACTATTGCATCAACATCAGCTTTAATAAGTTCATCAATCCTGTCCATACTGTCACCTGAAATACCAACAGCAGCTGCAACCCTTAACCTTCCTTTTAAATCTTTGCAGGCAAGCGGTTTATCCTTGGCTTTTGTTATATCCTTGTATGTGACAAGTCCTATAAGCTTATTGTTCTTGTCAACTACAGGCAACTTTTCAATCTTGTTTATCTGAAGGATATCCGCTGCTTTTTCAAGGTTAGTCGACTCATTTGTAGTTACCAGATTTTCACTTGTCATTACTTCACTGATTGGCTTGTCAAGCCTTCTTTCAAAACGAAGGTCCCTGTTGGTTACTATCCCTACCAGATAGCCCTTATCATCAACCACAGGAATTCCACCTATTTTATAGGTCCTCATCAATTCAAGAACATCGGCAACAGTCTTTTCCCGTTGAACTGTAATAGGATCGTATATCATCCCGTTTTCAGCACGTTTAACAGTCATGACTTGTTTAACCTGTTCCTCTATACTCATATTTTTATGGATAACACCTATCCCACCTTCCCTGGCAATGGCAATGGCCATCTTCGACTCAGTAACTGTATCCATAGCTGCTGAAACTATTGGAGTATTGAGTATTATTGAACGGGAAAACTTTGATGAGAGATCCACCTCACGCGGTAAAACTTCCGAATAGGCAGGTATCAGAAGAACATCATCAAATGTTAAACCTTCCGAAATCACTTTTTCTGATAAAAATGACATAGTATAAAGTTTTAAATTTGTGTGCAAAGCTAAAAAAAATCAATTAATCTTTAAGCCTTTATTCTTCTAATAAATCCAATTATTGTTTTATATTTTGCATAAATATTCTAAGTTTATTTTTTAGAAATAAAAATTCATCTTTTGAGCGAATATTCAGCCATATTGAAAAAATACTGGGGGTATCAATCTTTCAGACCACTGCAGGAAGACATAATTAAGTCGGTCGCTGATGGCAATGATACTCTTGGACTTATGCCTACCGGTGGCGGCAAATCTATAACCTTTCAGGTCTATTCGCTTTCCAGAGATGGAATTTGTATTGTAATTACTCCCCTCATCGCTCTGATGAAAGATCAGGTTGAAAATTTAAGAAAGAAGAATATTAAAGCCCTTGCTATTCATTCCGGAATGACTAAGGAAGAAATTAAAGTGGCTCTCGATAATGCAACATGGGGCGATTACAAGTTTCTTTACCTTTCTCCTGAAAGAATTGCAGGGGAAAGATTCCGAGAACGACTCGTTAAGATGAATATTAACCTTATTGCTGTTGATGAAGCTCACTGTATTTCTCAATGGGGCTACGATTTCCGGCCTTCTTACATGAGAATCGCTGAGCTCAGAACTATCCTGCCTGATGTCAGAATTATGGCTCTCACAGCTACCGCCACTCAAAGCGTTGCCGATGATATTCAGGATAAGCTTCTCTTCAAAAAGAAAAACCTTTTGAAAAAAAGCTTCCTTCGGGATAACCTTATTTATAAAGTCAGGCAGGAGGAAGATAAAAACGGATACCTTTTACGAACCATACTCAAATCAAAAGGTTGCGGTTTAATATATACCCGAAGCAGAAAGAAAACCAAAGAAATTGCTGAACTCCTTGTGTCCAACAATGTTAAGGCTGACTTTTACCACGCAGGTCTTTCTTCTAATACCAGACACCAACGCCAGGAAGATTGGATTAATGATAAAACCAGGGTTATTGTTGCTACAAATGCCTTTGGAATGGGTATCGACAAGCCTGACGTCCGTTTTGTTATTCATGCCGATGCTCCCGATTCTATCGAAGCTTATTTCCAGGAAGCCGGAAGGGCAGGGAGGGATGGCAAAAAGTCGGTGGCCGTACTTTTATACAATAACACCGATACTGTCAGACTGAAAAAAGGTATTAAAGAAAAATTCCCAGAAACTGATTTTATTAAACGTGTATATGAGGCTCTTTGCAATTATCTTCAGATTGCTGTTGGCTTTGGAAAAGGAATTAGCTACGATTTCAACATAAACGATTTTGCTAATACTTTCCATTTTTCTATTTCCTATACTGTCAGTGCCCTGAAGATTCTTGAAATGGATGGTTATCTTGAAACAACAGATGAACTGGTACGTCCGGCTCTTGTACACTTTATTGTTGACCGTGATGATTTGTATAAATTCCAGGTGGCAAACTCTGATTTTGATGCTTTTATTAAACTCCTGCTCAGGTCATATACAGGAGTATTCACTGAATATGTTCCAATTGATGAAGATATCCTTGCAAAAAGAGCAGGTATTAGCCGTGATATGGTTTACAAATATCTAAAATTCCTGGCTTCATACAAGATTATTGACTATCTGCCTCAGAAGGATACCCCGTTTGTTGTAATGAATAAGGAAAGAATTGATATTTCACGCCTGACTATTTCCAAAGAAAACTATCAGGTAAGAAAAAAGATATATGAATCTCATGTAGAATCGGTTATCGATTATGCCGGCAATACCTCCTGTTGCAGAAGCCGGCAATTATTGAATTATTTTAACGAAAAAAATTCTACACGTTGTGGGCATTGCGATGTATGTGAAGAATTAAATAATCTTGGACTCAGCAATACTGAATTTGAAAGGATTAAATCTGATATTGAAATGCTTCTATCCAAATCTTCAATGATGAAACATGAGCTTTTCTTTAGCTTAAAGGGCAATGAGGATAATAACCAGATTGTTATACGCTGGCTGTTTGATAATAAAAAGATTGTAGAAAGAATAGATGGTAAAATCGAGTGGAATAAATCATAATAAACCTTTCCAGGTATATCCGGCCTTTTCTGGGAATGTACACTTTATAGCCTTTTTTATAATGTCTGAAGAAGTACATATCTCTTTTTATCATATCCGTACTTTATTCGTACCATATACCTATCAAACACCATAAGCGAACTTTCTTATGGTGTTTGATAGGTATATGGTACGAATTTGGTAGGTTTGAGTATTATCTTTTTTATGAACTTATAGGAGCAGGGAATCTTCTTTTCTTAATATTATGAAAGTGTGTTATAATTGTTTATCCGGCTTGGTTTTTTCAGAAGAAGAAATAATACTTTCACTAAGGACTTTGTAAATTTGGCTTATATCCTTTTCGTTTTCAAGTATTTTTAAATGTTCAGCAATAATGTTCATGTCTTTTCTTTTTGCCGGGCCAGTTTGTGCAGCAGCAGGGCTCATATACTTAACTTTTTGAGCTACTTCTTCAATAAGGGGTATTAAGATATCAAACGGAAGGTTGTTCTTTTCAATGATCTTTTCTGCCAGATAATACATGTGGTTTGTAAAGTTTGATGCAAATACTGCAGCCAAATGCAGTTTTTTCCTTTGCTCTGAATTTATATGCCTGACATCTGATGTTACTGTTTTTGAAAATTGAAACAGAAATTCTACATTTTCATTTGTATTAGCTTCAATGCAAAATGGAATGACAGTAAAATCGGGTTCCCTGCTCTTTGAGAAAGTTTGAAGTGGGTATAGCACTCCATAGTTTTCAGAGAAATTTTTCAATATTTCAATTGGCAGGCTTCCTGAAGTGTGAACAATCAATTTGTTATTAAAATCTATTTTTCCAAGTACCGCTTCGTATGCGCTGTCACTTACAGAAATTATATAAATATCGGCATCTTTAAAAATTTCTTCATTTTTAGTGGTGTAATCACAAGCTAAAGATTTGGCAAGTATTGACGCCGAATCTTCTGTACGACTGTATACCTGAACTATTTCGTGCCCTTTTTCAATTAAAGCTTTTGATAGCCTTGTTGCCAGATTTCCGGCTCCAATAAATACAATTTTTTGCATTTCAATACATTTTTCAACAAATATATACCTGAGCTTTAATTTAATTGTTTATTCCGTCAATAAAATAAATTTTTACTCGTTTTGTCGTAACTTTGTTGTAGGACATTATTAGGGGAGTATAGTTTAACTAAATCTAAAAACAATGAAAAAAAAATCTTTTATTCTGATTTACAGCTTCCTTGTTTTGTTTTTATACTCTTGCGAAGCAGATGCTGATATTCATTCTTCAAGAAATGAGCCATTGATCATAAATCACAATTGTTGTAACATTTTTAATGTTCCGGTTGCTGATATTGTAAAAGCTAAACAAAAACTTACAGTAGCTTATGGTCACACCTCTCATGGGAGCCAGATTATTGCAGGCATGTATGGTCTTGATGAATTTATGGTTAAGAATGGTTATGATACAGGTACTTTTGATTTCAACCCGGAAGGGTCAGGAGGCGCTCTCAAATTTTATGATACACCTTTTTCAGGAGCTGAAGATCTGGGGAATCCAGACAGGACTTCCTGGGCAGATGCTACCAGAAATTATTTGAATAATCATTCGGAAGTGAATGTAGTCATGTGGTCATGGTGCGGACAAGCAGGATGGGCTTCAGTAGAAGAAATTCAAACCTACCTTGATCTGATGAATAAGCTTGAGGAAGACTTTCCTGAGGTTGTTTTTGTATATATGACAGGCCATTTGGACGGTTCAGGCATTGAAGGTGATCTTAATCAGAATAATAATATAATTCGCAAATACTGTACGGATAATAAAAAAGTTCTTTTTGATTTTGCAGATATTGAAAGCTTTGACCCTGATGGTGGCGTTAATTATATGGAACTTTATTGCAACGATAATTGCGATTATACAGATCCTTTTGGCAATAGTAAAAACTGGGCTATTGACTGGCAGGAATC
>CAYUEI010000027.1:0-20274 GCA_964443445.1 uncultured Prolixibacteraceae bacterium
GAAAAGATAAAAGCTGCTATCAATGAAAAGAAATTTGAGAAAGCAGTTATTTCCCGGATTAAAATAATTGAAAAGGATTATTTCGATAAGATAAGTGATATTTTCATGTTGCTAACTACCTCTTATCCAAATGCCTTTGTATATATGTTCAATGCAGCAGGTCATTTCTGGATGGGAGCAACGCCGGAGCCACTTATCTGCTCTGATAAAAACCAGCTCACTACTGTGTCGCTGGCAGGAACTAGAAAGTATAATCCGGAAAACCTTAATCTTCCAAACTGGAGCAAAAAAGAACGCATTGAGCAGGAAATAGTTACACTTTTCATTGAGGAATCACTGAAAAACCTGAATATAGAATTGACTCAAAAAAACGGTCCATACACCAAGAAAGCGGGTAATCTGGTTCACTTGCGAACAGACTTCACCTTCAAGCTCAAAGGTGTGAAAGACAAGCTGGGAGAGCTGGTTCAGGAACTACATCCCACATCGGCAGTATGCGGTTTACCGAAACTTGAATCGATGGAATTTCTTTTGAAGATTGAAAAGCATAACCGAAGCTATTATTCAGGAATTATAGGACCGATAAACCTTGATGAAAAAATACAACTCTTTGTTAACCTTCGCTGTATGAGGATTTTTAAGAAAAAGCTCATTTTATATATTGGTGCAGGGATAACGGAAGAATCGGTTGCCGAGGATGAATGGGCTGAAACAGAAATAAAATCAGAAACACTGCTTTCCATAATCCATAAAGTATGATATTTGTACTATGGTTAGCCATCTTCAACATATTAGCGATCTTACTGAAATATGCTTTCTCAAGGGAATAAAGCATGTAGTAATCTCGCCGGGATCGAGGAATAATCCACTTATAAGATCTTTTGCTGCAAACAAAAACTTTTCACTTCATAGTATTGTAGATGAGCGCTCTGCTGCTTTCTATGGCTTAGGATTATCATTGGTAACGGGGCAGCCGGTAGCTTTGATTTGCACATCGGGAACAGCAGTATTAAACTATTCTCCCGGGCTTGCTGAAGCTTATTATCAGCATATTCCTTTGATAGCAATTACAGCCGACAGGCCTGAAGAGCTAATAGATCAACAGGATAATCAAACGATTAGACAAAAAGAGGTATTCAGAAATTTTGTGAAGGGGAGCTTATCTCTAAATCAACCTACGGAATTACAAACTGAAAATGAAGAACAAAACAGTTTAATAGATAAGGTAATTAACCTTGCTTTATCAGGGATCAAAGGGCCGGTACACATAAACGTTCCTGTGGGGGAGCCATTGAATTTACCAATTCCTGAATCAACAAATCCAATAATAATAACTCATCCTGAAAATCAGGAATTTATAATACCGGATGAATTTAAAAAATGCCTTGATAATTCGGCAAAAAGGATGCTGCTATTCGGTCAGGCCTCTCCAGACAGCAAGCTAAATGAATTTATCGGTCTTTTTGCTAAAAATGAAAGGGTAGTAATCATTACAGAGCCAATTTCGAATATCAGTTCTGAAAAAGTATATAGCCATCCTGATCGTCTTTTTGCAGGAACGGAAATAAAAGATGATGCGGAATATCTGCCTGAAATGCTAATTTCCTTTGGAGGGCACCTCATTTCCAAAAATCTTAAAAAATGGTTGCAGCAGCATAAAGAGATAAAACACTGGCGGGTTTCAGTGGAGGATGATGGTATTGATACATATAACAATCTGAATGGAAGGATATTATGCAATCCCTCAGAACTTTTTACAAACCTTCCTCGTCCTGATTTAAAGTATGATGAAAATTACATCAGTAAATGGAAGGCTCTTAATGAGCAAAGAAAGGAAAGACATTCTGAAATTCTGAAAGATATACCCTGGTCCGATTTATTTGCCTTTCGGATAATCATGGAAAATCTTCCCGGGGGGTGTATTCTTCATCTTGGCAACAGTTCTCCGGTGAGATATGCCCAACTTTTCGACACACACATGTGTAATGGAATTTACTGTAACCGTGGTGTATCAGGAATAGACGGAAGTCTATCAACAGCAGCAGGTTTTGCATCAGTATCAGAAGAAATAAATATACTCATAACAGGTGACCTGAGCTTTATATATGATTCAAATGGACTGTGGAACAGAAACTTATCACCTAATCTAAGGATAGTTGTAATCAACAATCAGGGAGGAGGAATTTTCAGGCTTATTTCAGAGGATACAGAAGAAGAATATTTTAAAAACTATGTTGAAACAAATCATAATGTCAATATTCAAAAAATAGCAGAAGCCTATGGCATTGATTATTATTTTTGTGACAATAAAACCAATTTGAAAAAAACCTATTTATCATTTTTAAATCCAAACAAGGGGATTTCACTTCTGGAAATAAGGACACCTAAGTTAAAAAATGCAGAAGTGTATCATGAGTATTTTAAAAAGTTAAAACAATAAATTGAATATGAAAAATATAAGAACCTGGGAAATCATAAAGCAATACGAAGAAATAAAGTTTGAATATTTTGAAGGGATTGGAAAGATAACTATCAACAGGCCAAGATACCGTAATGCTTTTACACCTGACACGACTAAGGAAATGTGTGATGCGATGGTAATATGCCGCGAGAATCCTGATATAAGTGTAGTTGTAATAACGGGAGAAGGAGACAAGGCGTTTTGCAGCGGGGGAGACCAGAATGTAAAAAGCACGGCAGGATATATAGGAAAAGATGGCGTTCCGCGTTTAAATATACTTGATATGCAGAAGCTTATCCGTTCAATACCTAAGCCTGTAATAGCTATGGTTAATGGATATGCAATAGGAGGAGGTCATGTTTTACATGTAGTATGTGATTTAAGCATAGCTTCAGAAAATGCGATATTCGGGCAGACAGGGCCAAAAGTTGGAAGTTTCGATGCTGGATTTGGATCTTCATATCTGGCAAGGGTAGTAGGGCAGAAGAAAGCCAGGGAGATATGGTTCCTTTGCAAACAATATTCAGCAGCTGAAGCTTTGGAAATGGGACTTGTAAACAAAGTTGTACCCTTTGATCAGCTTGAAGATACAGTAGTGGAATGGGCGCATAAAATGATGGAACATAGTCCGTTAGCCTTAAGGATGATAAAAGCAGGACTCAATGCTGAGCTTGACGGGCAGGCGGGAATACAGGAGCTTGCAGGAAATGCTACGATGTTGTATTACATGACAGAGGAAGCACAGGAAGGAAAAAAGGCTTTCCTTGAAAAGAGAAAGCCTGATTTTAAAAAGTATCCTAAAATGCCTTAGTAATATATCATTCAATAATTTCAACAGTCATTTTAATATCCTGAAGCGGGCGGTCGCCGGGAGCAGTTTCAACAACAGATATTGAATCAATAACGTTCAATCCGTCAATTACTTCTCCAAAGACAGTATACGCATCATCGAGGTGAGGAGTACCGCCTATTGTAGTGTAAGCTTGTCTTCTCTGTTCGTTTATTGAAAATTTAGAAACATCAACTTTCTTTTCAGCTTCAGCTTGAAAAGCTTCGACAAGTAAATCGAGACTATCTTTTTTATTTTCATTTTGCAGTCTGTTGAAAGTTGATTGATTTTCCTTTACCATCTTCATCATTTCTGTTCTTACAGCCTGATATTTTTGTTTTTCCACAAATTGTAATAATTCAGGATCAGTCCATACCTTACCTTTAACAAGGTAAAACTGAGAGCCGGAAGATCTTCTTTCGGGGTTAAAAGAATCGCCGGTACGGGCAGCAGCAAGAGCACCTTTTTTATGGCAAAACTTAGGGTTAATTTCAGCCGGAATGGTATAGCCCGGATCACCTGTTCCAAGCTGAACTCCGGAAGGGGCATTCTTTGATTTAGGATCACCGCCCTGAATCATAAAATCTTTAATTACCCTGTGAAACAAAAGATCATTATAAAAACCTTCCTTAGCAAGTTTTAAAAAATTATCTCTGTGTAAAGGAGTTTCATTATAAAGCAAGACAGTCATATTTCCATACTTAGTCTTTATAATAACTTTCTTTTCTGCCTCCTGAGCATTTAAAACATTACTGCATGAGATAAGGATCCCAATTAAAAGAGCAATGCCGGTAAATGATTTTATATTCATTGACATCAATTTTTAAAAAACGTTTGTATTAAAGTGATGATGTAAAAATACAAAAAAATATAAGTGAAAACCATTTGATTGAAGAGATGTAAAAGTGTGAAACAAGGCATTAAAAAGCAGAAAATCTACTGTTAAGTTATCAAATTATTTTTATAGATTTGAATGTTAAATATAAAAAACAGTAGGTTAATGATAATAGAGAATATCGTTGTTAATGATTCAATTACATTAAGAATCTTATCAGTACTTGATTACAAGGCCATATATTACGGGATAGATCAAAACCGGGCATTTTTAAAAAAATGGCTTCCGTTTGTTGATATGACAAAATCTGACAAAGACACACTGGCATTTGTCAAATCGATAGTTGATGATGTAGAAAGAAGGCAGGAAGTTTTTACGATATGGTATGAGGGAGAATTTGCGGGATTGGTTGGCTTGAAAGAAATAGATTATCTAAACCGGAAACTGGAAATAGGGTATTGGTTGATAGAAAGAATGACCGGAAAAGGAATAATGACACTTTCCGTTGAAAAGTTGATTGATTTTGTCTTTGAAAAGCTGGAGATGAACAGAATTCAAATAAAATGTGCAGTTGGAAATAATTCAAGTTCTGCTATACCAAAAAAGCTTGGATTTCAGTTTGAAGGCATTGAAAGACAAGGAGAAAGATACATCACGAAATATTTTGATATTGAAGTATATAGTCTTTTGACAAAAGAATGGACTAACATTCGTTAATCAACGAATAATGACTGTTCATTACCCAAAAATGAACGTTCATCAAAGAATTGTTAACTTTCATAAAATACAGGTAAATTACTTGCGGGAAAAGTTTTTTTTTTTCATATTTTTGTTATGCTTAATCAAAACCAGTTTAATTTTCTCTTTTCCAACCACACACCCCAAGCGCACAAGCTTAACTTCAGCCGGGAATCCCCAATTTCCGGCTTTTTTTATGTGATTTTTACAATGACATTAAAAATTTGAACAGTATCTCCTTTTCTAAGTTTAGCTCTTTTTCTGGATTCGGGTTCACCATTATGGAGAACTTCACCTTCATCAACAAAAAGTTTAGCCTGACCGCCTGATTCAGCAATTCTTAAAATCTTTAAAAGTTTAATCAGTTCAATATATTCACCATCGAGATCGAAGGTTAATTTATTCATTTTTTGATTTTTCATTCAGTTCTTTAATTTTTTTTCCTGAAAACCCTTTAACAACCTCATCATAAGAATGGTCAATCCATTCACACAATAGTTTATCGGGAACAAGTTCATTAATATAAATAGTATTCCAGTGTTTTTTATTAAAATGATAACCGGGAGTAATAAAGGAATATCTTTCTCTAAGATCGACAGCTAATTCCGGGTTGCATTTTACACTAATTGAGAATTCACCATAAAGATCAGTAAGAAGGAACATTTTCCCTAAAACCTTAAACACCAGAGTTGATTCATCGAATGGGAAACACTCTTCAACGCAAGGTTTGGAAATACAATATTCTCTTAAAGTTTCAATATTCATATTCGAAAGTTAATGGATAAAATCAGAAATCACTTTATCAGAAATAAAAAAACCTTTTTTTGTAAGTTTTATAATATTATCAACCCTCTCAATATATTCATTTTCAATGTATTTACCTAATATTTTAATAACGTGATTCAGATATTCTTCACCATAATTATCACTTATGAAATTAAGGTCTACTCCCCAGATTGTTCTAAGAGAAGTAAGAATATAATCATTGAATTTATCGTTGACAGAAAGTACTTCTTTTTCAAAATAAAGGTTATTTAAAAAGTTTGATTTTAAATACTTCTTAAGGGAAGAAATATTCCATTGTCTTGAAATTCCGTCGAAAGAATGGGCAGAAGGACCTAATCCGAGATACTCCTGTTGTTTCCAGTATGAAGAGTTGTGCTTTGAAAAATAAGTATCTAAGGCAAAATTAGAAATCTCGTAATGAATAAAGTGGTTTTCTGCAGCTTGTTCAATTAATTCATTGAATTGCATAACACTCTCTTCTTCTTCTATCTCGGAAATTCTTCCTTTTTTAAGGTCGTTGAACAAAACAGTTTGTTCATGGAAAGTTAAATGATAGGCAGAAATGTGTTTAATTCCCAAGTTAAAAGCGAGATTAAGATTCTTCTTCCACTGATCCATTGTCATTCCGGGAATACCATAAATCAGGTCAATACTAATATTTTCAAAACCTGCATTTTGAAGGTTTCTGATGGCATTAACAGCCTGACCGGAGTTATGTCGTCTTCCAAGGAAATAGAGGGTATCATCATCAAAAGACTGAACACCAAGACTAATCCTGTTGATTGCGGTTGTTTTTAAGGATTCAATATAGGAAGGATTAATATCATCGGGATTCATTTCAATAGTAATTTCTGCATTTGGATTAACCTTAAAAACAGATTTAACGGCAGATAGAATTTGCAATAATTGTTTGGCAGATAAAAGAGAAGGAGTACCTCCTCCAAAGTAAACTGTTTGAATAAATTCATCGGTAAGATAGTCCCGTCTGAACCACAATTCTTTTTTAAGAACTGAAATGAAACGGTCAATTTCAGTAACTTCAGTAGATTTGTAGAAGTCGCAATACTTACATTTCTTCAAACAAAATGGAATATGGATGTATATCCCTGCCATAAAAATAAATTTAGGTTTAATTCCGTTATTAATATAGTTAAAGTTTGAATTATCTCGTCATTAATATTCATTTTTGTGAAAAAAATACGGCAACAAAAATATGATACGTAAATATATATTTGCATTAATATGGCTGGGTCTAATGACTTACGCATCATTAACTCCTCCTCAGCAATTACCTGATTTTATACTATTCAAACATGCCGACAAGGTAATACACTTTTTAATGTATTTAGGGTTGGTTTTCTTCCTGATACCAGTATTTGCGGGAAAAAGTAAATATTCAAAAAGTTACATAATATCTGTTGCCCTGGCTTTGATAATTGGAATAACATTTGAGATATTACAAGCAACGGCAACTCAGGGAAGGTCAGGAGATATATATGATGTTTTAGCCAATTTTACCGGAGGTCTAATAGGAGTTTTAATATATCAACTAATAATAAAAGGCAGGAAATTAGAAAAATTTCTTTTTAAAATTTGATTTGTTCCCCTGATTCATCAAAATCAAGAATAATATCTGCAAGGGTTGTGCTTTTATAAAAGTTAATCAGTTCTGTTCTCTGAGAGCCAAATCTTTTATGCATAGGGCATGAAGGGACTTCATCATCAAAACATTTACAAGTATCGAGGCGAACAATACAGCTACAGAAATAGCTTTCGCCATCAACGTCAATAATAATGTCATAAAGAGAAATTTTTTCCGGTTTTCGACCAAGAGAAAAGCCGCCGTGGGGTCCCTTAACAGAAGCCAGTATAGAATGCCGGGCAAGATTTTGTAAAATTTTGCTAAGGAAAGGAGCGGGAACGCTGATTTCTTCAGTGATCTGTTTTATACCTATTTTTTGATTCGAACCAGATTGTTTAGCCAGGTATATTAAAGCTCTAATAGCATATTTACATGTATTTGAAAGCATCTCAGTTTTGTTTTTAAAATCTAAAAATAATATTTTTCGGATTACTTTCTAAATATCTTTTTTTTTGTTAATCTTTTTAAAAATAAAAACCTCCCCGATTGGGAAGGTTATAAATGAATATATTTTAAGACAATCAGTTTGTTTACACTTTTTTAAGAGGAATTTTATTAATTCTAATCAAATGTCTTCCGCCTTCAAATTCAGAATCAAGAAAGGCATCAACAATAGCAATTGCCTGTTCGTCAGTAACAAAACGGGCTGGTATTGATAAAATATTTGCATCATTATGTTGGCGGGCGAGAGTAGCAATTTCGGGTATCCAGCAAAGAGCTGACCTAATTCCCTGGTGTTTGTTAACAGTCATATTAATTCCGTTTCCGCTTCCGCAAAGGGAAATACCTATTTGAAAATCACCGTTTTCAACAGCTTCAGCCATTGGGTGTGCCCAGTCGGCATAATCTGAACTTTCAGGAGAATATGCTCCAAAGTCTTTAACTTCCATTCCACGCTTTTCAAGATGTTTAATAACTACTTGTTTTCTATCCCATCCTGCGTGATCAGAAGATAAGGCTATTTTCATTTTTTCCATTTCTATATTTTTTAAACAATATTATAAAAATCAATTCAATTTGAATATTCTTTTAAAGTCATTCTTCTCTTTGAAATAAATTACAGCAATAAAAATGACATTAAGCAAAACAGACAGAAGATAATAAGGAGATCCCGGTTTTCTTACGGTCCAATAAATCAAGAACAGAATCAGGCTAAGGAGCAAATAAAATCCAAAGCTTTTCAGGTCATATTTAATGGGGTAATATTTTTGTCCGAAAATATAAGAAACAACAGTCATTACGACAAAGCAAGCCAATATTGCAATTGCAGAGCCATAATAACCGATTTTAGGGATTAGAATAATGTTCAGGGCAATTGTAATAACTGATCCTAAAATACCGAAATATGCGCCGTAAATGGTCTTGTCGGTCAATTTATACCAGAGTGACTGAGTAAAAAATATTCCCATAAAGAAATTAGCCATTAAGACAATTGGAATAATTCCTGCTCCTTCTCTGTACCCACCCTGGTTAATACTCATTACAAGGTCTGTGAATGTGGACATTGCAAGGAAAATTATTAGTCCAAGGATAGAAAAATACTTCATAATAATGACATACATGTCTTTAGTGTCGTTATCTTCCTTTTGAGAAAAAATAAAAGGTTCGAAAGCAAAGCGGAATGCCTGAATAAACATATTCAAAAGGACAGCCATTTTAAAAGCAGCAGCATAAATACCAAGTTGTTTCAGGGGATCGGCCGAATCGGGCAATAAATTTGGGATTAAAATTTTATCAATATTCTGATTAATCATTCCTGTAATTCCAACAATAAGTATTGGGTAAGAATACTTAAACATCTTTTTAAACAAAACGGGGTCAAAATTCCACTTAACCTTGAATTCAGGTATCAGTAAAATAAGAGTAACAACTGAAGAAATAAGGTTTGAAAGGAAGATATATCCTATACCAAAGTCAGGTCGGTAAATTTCAGAAATAAAAGAATTTGGGAAATGTTTTATCAGCAGTGGGCAAAGAGACAAGAAGAAAATGTTAAGAACAATATTAACACCAATATTAACAAACTTTATTACAGCAAACTTAACGGGTCTGTGTTGCAATCTCAGTTTAGCAAAAGGTATAGCAGAAATAACATCCAGGCTTAACGTTAATCCCATAATCAGGATATAGTCGCTCCTTCCGGTCATTTGCATCATATCTGCGAAATTTCCTCTGAAAAGAAAAACAATCAGCATAAATAGGATTGTAGAGACCGATAAAGAAATAATTGAAGTAGAAAATACTTTATTTTTATTGTCTTCTTTTGAGGCAAAGCGGAAGAAGCCAGTTTCCATTCCGTATGTTAGCATAACAAACAAGAAGGAAACAACGGCATAAACGTAATTTACTTTTCCCAGTTCAGCCTGATTTAAAAAAATGTATGTCCAATATGGATTAAGCCACCAGTTTAAGAATCGTCCAATAATGCTTGGCATTCCGTAAATTGCAGTTTCTCCTGTTAATTTTTTGATAGCTTTCATTAATTTACTTTCTTCACAAAAGATTTTTTGCAAATTTTACCATAATAATTTGAAAAAAGAAGAAATGATCAAATACTTAATGCTATTATTTTTTTCTTTCATCCTGATAGTATCGGGGTGTAGCAATAAATCAACATCGGGCAGAAAACCGGTTATTAATATACAGGTTGTTCCGTCTAATACCATTCTTAAATGGGGAGAGTCATTTACCATCAGCTTAGAGTCGAAAGTTAAAAAGATGAAGATTAAAAAAATGGATCTTTATTTGAATGGCCAACTCATCAAATCAGTTGATAATGAAACATTAAAAGTAACAATAAATTCAAAAGAGTATTTACCGGGAAATACATTAATAAAAGTAGAATCAACGAATAGTGAGGGAATAAAGGGAATAAATTACTCTAATATAATTATTGCTTCAGATATAAAACCGGAAAAAAAAGGATATCAGATTGTCGGAACAATAAACCATAATTCAAAAAATTTTACTGAAGGGTTTGAATTTTATGGTGATAAGTTGTTTGAAAGTACAGGTAATATTGGGGAGTCGTATATATATTCATATAATCCTTCTACCGGAAAAGTTTTTTCTTCATTAAAACTTGATAATGAATATTTTGGAGAAGGAATTACTATTATAAATGATAAAATTTATCAACTTACATACAAATCAAAAAAAGGATTTGTATATGATGTAAATTCATTCAAAAAAATAAAGGAATTTTCTTTTATATCAGAAGAAGGGTGGGGAATGACCAATGATGGAAAGAACTTAATAATGAGTGATGGTACATCAAAGATACATTTTATAGATCCAAATACTTTTGAAAGAATAAAATCAATAGAAGTGTGTGATAATAACGGAATAATATCAAATATAAATGAATTGGAATATGTTGATGGAGTTATATATGCAAATATATGGATGACTCAAACAATATTAAAAATAGATGCTCAAAATGGGAGAGTATTAAATATCATTAATATGAGCGGTCTTCAAAAACAATTTGATCAAAAGAATATAGATGTTTTAAATGGCATTGCATACAATAAAAAGGAAAATTTGTTTTATATAACAGGTAAATATTGGCCAAAGACATTTAAAGTGATATTACAATAAAAATCAGAAAAGGGAAGGTCCTTCAAAATCAATTTTCGTTTTTCCAAGATGTTTATAAGCTATTTCAGTTGCTTCCCTGCCTCGGGGAGTTCTTTTAATAAAGCCTTCTTTAATTAAAAATGGCTCATATACTTCTTCAATCGTTCCCGGATCTTCACTAACAGCTGTAGCAATAGTATTTAAACCAACAGGGCCTCCTTTAAATTTATCAATAATAGTTGAAAGAATTTTATTATCCATTTGATCGAGACCAAATGTATCTATATTTAAAGCGTCAAGGGCGTATTTAGTAATTTTAAGGTCAATAGAACCATTTCCAATAACCTGAGCAAAATCTCTTACTCTTCTAAGTAATGCATTAAGAATACGGGGTGTTCCTCTGCTTCTTCTTGAAATTTCGTGAGCAGCATCATTATCAATTTTAATTTCTAGAATACTTGCTGATCTTTTAATAATAGAATCAAGAATTTCTGTATCGTAATATTCAAGGTGAGCATTAATTCCGAAGCGAGCTCTAAGAGGGCTGGTAAGCAAACCTGATCTGGTTGTAGCGCCTATAAGAGTAAAAGGGTTAAGTTCTATTTGAATAGAACGGGCGCTAGGTCCTTTATCAATCATTATATCTATCTTATAATCCTCCATTGCAGAATAAAGATATTCTTCAACGACAGGGCTCAGTCTGTGTATTTCATCAATAAAAAGGACATCATGAGTTTCCAGATTAGTAAGTAGTCCGGCAAGATCAGCGGGTTTGTCCAATACAGGACCAGAAGTTATTTTAATACCAACTCCAAGTTCGTTTGCAATAATATTTGAAAGGGTTGTTTTGCCGAGTCCCGGAGGACCGTGAAGAAGGACATGATCAAGAGCTTCTTCTCGTTGTTTAGCAGCCAGAACAAAAATATTAAGATTATCAATGATCTTTTTTTGACCATTAAAATCATTAAAAGACAAAGGCCTCAACCTTTTGTCAATTTCTTTATCAGATTCTGAATATGAATTTCCCCGTAAATCTAAAGTATCGGCCATCATTAAATTATTAATGGCTCAAAGATATGAACTTAGTCAATAATATTCAATTCTTTAAATATTTCATTTAATCTATTCATATCAAATGGTTTAGCCATATATTCATCCATACCTGTAGATAAACATTTATCCCTGTCATTATCTAAAGTATTTGCAGTAATAGCAATAACCGGAGTATGATTTTTAGATGGAGTTTCTTTTTCAAACTTTCTAATTTGAGAAGTAGCTTCCAGACCATCCATCACCGGCATCATAATATCCATCAATATTACGTCATAATCCTTCTCACGGTACTTATTTACAGCTTCCAATCCGTTGTTGGCAATATCAACCTCGTGATTGAATTTTTTCAAGCTGAATGTTGTAATACGTTGATTCAGAATGTTATCTTCCACCAACAAAATAGATAAATTTTCTTTCATAGCTTAATATTCTCACTCTCTCAAATTAACAAAAAGCATTTGCAAATATATAATTTTTAATCAAGTTTTTTAAATCTATTAATTAATGATACTATGTTGTTAATACTGTTGATATCTTTTTCTAATTATTTACATACATTTTTTGAAAAGGATATGTACAGTTTATTTTTTAAAATACATTTGTAATAAATTGTAAATCAGTTTAGTAAAATAATTTATTAACACTTGTTAATATCAAAAGAATGTATTTTTTATTAAAATTTCTGTTAATTAAATATTCAAAATCTTATTGAAATTATTTATTTATTTGAAATTTTAATTTAAAAAAAACTTCTTTAATAAATAAAATTAGATAATCAAATTTTGTTATGCAAAAAAATTAAGTTAAAATTTACTATTTATTAACAGGTAAATAACAACTTAAATTTTTTAAGAACGTTTGTTTTGGTTAGATGAAACTTAATTTTTTTGAATATTAGAGGGTATATTTGTAAAAAAAAATATTAATGACAGAAAGTTACAATATTATTGAAAATAAACTAACTCAATTTACCAGAAAGTTTTATTTAAATAAAATTATTAAAGGATCGATACTTACGAGTATTATATTTTTAATATTTGGATTATTATTATTGGTTCTTGAGTATATCTTTTATTTTAAAACTTATCAAAGAATTTCAATTATTATTATTTTCTCAATTTCAATTATTTCTACTTTATCTGTTTTAATAATTATTCCATTTTTAAAATACTCGGGTTTTTTGAAAAGAATAAATAAAAAAAGCATCAATAACTTAGTAGTTAGTCATTTTCCTGAAATAAAAGATAAACTATATAATATAATTGAGCTTAACGAAAAAGGATATTCCGATTTATATTCAGAAGAACTTGTAGTTGCAAGTATAAACCAAAAGATAGATGAAATAAAGAAATTCAAATTTTCTGAAGCTATTGATATAAAGAAAAATATTAAACTTTTTTATTATTTATTATTTTCTGTTTTAGTGATATTATTAATAACATTTTTATCACCTCAAGTTATAACAAAGTCTTCTGAAAGATATAAGAATTTCAGTACTGAATATGAGAAACCTTCACCTTATCAGATATCAATAATTAACGACTCCTTGAAAATAGGAAAAGGAGATGATTATAGAATTTGTGTTAAAGTTCAATCAAAAAAGGATTTTGAAAATTTATTTATATGTATTAATGAAAATAAATTTTTGATGAAAAATGATTCCCTTGATATTTATTCTTACAAATTAAGCAAAGTCAATAATGATATAAAGTTCAATTTTTTTGTAGATAATTATTATTCAAGAGAATACATGTTAGATGTTTTGGAAAAACCGGGAATATCTGATTTTACAATCAGATTATTAAAACCTGATTATACATTGATGAAAGACGAAGAATTTCAAAATCTAACAGAGGTAATAGTTCCGGCAGGAACAAAGATAATTTATGAATTTAAAACTTATGAAACAGATTCTTTATTGATAGAAGGTATTTCAGATTTTGTTGAAATTATTGAAAAGAAAGAAAAAAATGTTTTCAAATTTTCACATTCATTTCAGAATGACTCTAAGTTTTATATATCCTTAAAAAATTCTGTTTTTTTATTAGAAGAATTCCTTTATTTCAATGTAAAAATAATCAAAGATGAGTATCCTCTAATAAGTGTTGGTTCCGTGATTGATTCCATTGACTTTACAAAAGTTTATTTCAAAGGGAATATTAATGACGATTATGGCTTTTCAAAATTGAACTTTGTTATCAAAATTTCAGAAAAAACAGATACAATACAGGAGTTGAATATTTTAAAAAATCAAAATGAGCAAAGTTTTTATTTTGGTTATGATTTTAGCAGCTATAAATCGACTGATAAAAAGATCGAGTATTATTTTGAAATATATGATAATGATATTGTTAAAGGACCTAAGTCTGCGATAAGTGAAATTTTTTATTTTTCTTTTCCTGAGTTTGATGATATTATAGATTATCAAGATCAACAGCTAAATGACATTGAAAATATTTTAACTCAAAGCATGAACTTAAATGATGCTTTAAAAAAGGATATTTTAAACTTGAAAGAGAAAATGATAAATTCTGATATTACTGCCTGGGAGAGAAAGGAAATTTTCAAGGATATAGTCAATAAGAAAGAGCTACTTGAAAAAAATATTGAGAATATAAAGGAGAAGAATGAAGAACTGAATAATTATCTTAAATCATTCACTGAACAAAATGAAGATATTCTGGAAAAGCAAGCATTGCTTCAGGAGATGTTAGAACAGGTGTTTTCTGACGAATTAAAGAAGATGCTGGAAGAGTTTAATAAGATGATGAATGAGTTTAATAAAGATAAGCTAAATGAGATGAATGACAAGCTGGATGTTTCTTTAGAAGATCTTTCAAAACAGCTTGACAGAAACATTGAATTACTTAAGAAAATGCATATTGAGCAGAAGTTGGACATGTTGTCTGAAAATCTTAAGAAACAAATCAAGGAAAATGAAGCATTAACGGATAATCTTGATAAAGGAATAAAACCCGAGGAATTAAAGGAAACAGAAGAATCTATAAAAAAAGAAATAGAGGGAATTCAAAAAGAATATGAGAATATCAAAAATATCAATGAAGAATTAGAGAACAAAATTAATTTATTTGAATTTTCAAAAGAGTTTGAAGATATTAAAAATGAATTGCAGAACTCAATATCCAATATGGAAAAGAATAATAAGAAAAAGAGTTCTGATTCATCAAAAAAAGCAACCGAGAAGATGAAGAATTTATCATTTATGATTCAGCAAATGATGGAAGAAGCATTTAAGGAAGCAAATATGGAAAACTTAGCCGATTTAATGCAAATACTTGATAATCTTGTTACATTTAGTTTTAACCAGGAAAACATAATTGTAAAAGATTTTAGTCAGGAATTCTCTCCATTACTTTATGGTAAGCAAAAGAAAGTTGCAGGAGATTTTGAAATAATTAAAGATTCGCTTTATGCATTAGCAATGCGTGAACCTTCTATTAATTCCATTGTAAATAAAGAGATAGTAACGATTAAACAGAATTTTAAAGATATTGATAATAATTTCTCACAAAATTCCTTTTCACAAATACCAGTGAATCAACAGAGGGTGTTGACTTCATCAAATAATCTTGCATTATTTATGTCTGAAGTAATCAAGAATCTTCAGAAACAAATGGCAGATTCGAAGCCGGGTAATCAGAATTGCCAGAAGCCGGGTAACAATCCTAACCCTAGCAGTTCAAACTCATCAATGAAAAATATGCAAAAAAGTCTGCAGCAGCAATTGGAAAAAATAATGCAGATGATGAAAGATGGTAATCAGGGTAAATCGATGAATGGTGAATTAGGGAAAGCATTGTCGCAGCAAGAAAAGTTACATCAGATGATGCAACAAATGATGAATCAGGGTCAAGTAGGCAGTGATGCCTATGAAACATTAAAAAAGGCTGATCAATTATTGAATCAGGTAAGGGATGATATTTTAAGAAAAAATATTTCAAGCAGTACCATTGAAAGACAAAAGCAGATAATGACAAGGTTGCTTGAAGCAGATAAAGCTGAAAATGAAAGAGATATAGATGATAAACGGAAGTCGATTACAGCAAAAGATCAATTTATTAGTGAATCAGCAAAAATATTTGATAATTTGTCACCAAATAATAACTTTGAGGAAAAATTAATAAGGAATAAGCTTGTATTAAGCAACTTCTATCAAAGGAAGTATCAAAAATTTATTTATCAATTGGATAGTATCAATGGATCAATCTATAAAGATAGAATCAAAACTGAATAACTTCTGTAAGATAGATAATTTTATCAATTCGATTTTTAATGAATTAAATTTTTCAAGGAAATTGTATTGTAAAATTTATCTATCAGTTAATGAGGCAGTTAATAATGCTATTTTTCACGGTAATTCAAGCGATGAAGAAAAGTATGTTACAATTGATTTTATTGATGATGATACTACTTTTCAATTTTTGATATCTGATGAAGGAGGAGGTTTTGATTTTACTTCAATTAAAGATCCGACAGAAAAGGATAATATTTTTAATGAATCCGGGAGGGGGATATTTATAATGAAGAAATATGCTGACCAGATTTTTTTTCTTGATAATGGTACAAAAGTTAAATTGATTTTCAATAAAATAAATTGATAGCATTTTATTCCGAAGATATAAAGAAACCAAAATATAGAGTACGACCGATTAAAGAATGGATTAAGGCGGTTATATCTTCTAATGACTTTTCCTGTGGTGATTTAAACATTATATTTTGTTCTGATAGATATTTACTAGAAATGAACAAGACCTATTTGGATCATGATTATTTTACCGATATAATAACGTTTAATTACAATGAAGGGGACATTATTTCAGGTGATATATTTATAAGTCTGGAAACTGTTAAAAAGAATTCTATTTATTTTTCTCAAACATTTAATAACGAGGTGCTTAGAGTGATAATACATGGTATATTACATCTAATAGGATATGATGATAAAACAGAAGAAGAAGAAATTTTTATACATGTCAAAGAAGATGAAGCATTAGAGATGTTTCACTCAAAATATTCTTTGGATGTATAAATATTGGTTTGTCTTACGAGCTAAATTTTTAAAATATTCCGAGTTTATTGAATAATGTAGACAAACATTTTATCATCTTAATCAAACTAAAACATTTATTTCTTTTTACTTTTACTTTTCTATTTTATAAGATATGAAATTTTTTTATGATGTAATTGTTGTTGGTGCGGGACATGCAGGATGCGAAGCTGCTATGGCAGCAGGGACTTTGGGTTCTAAGGTTTTATTAATATCAATGGATATGACCAAATTTGCTCAAATGTCTTGTAATCCTGCTATGGGAGGTATTGCAAAGGGTCAGATACTACGTGAAATAGATGCCTTAGGAGGTTATTCTGGGATAGTTACAGATGAGTCGACTATTCAATTCAGGATGTTAAACAGATCAAAAGGACCTGCTATGTGGAGTCCAAGATCTCAATGTGACAGAATGAAGTTTTCAGAGACATGGAGACACTATCTAGAGAAAAATTTGAATGTTGATTTTTGGCAAGGTTCTGTTACTGAATTAATCATTAGCAATGATGTAGTAGAGGGAGTAAAGATAGATGTTGGAGTTTGCTTCTATTCTAAAACAGTCATATTAACAAATGGAACCTTTTTGAATGGACTTATTCATATAGGGCAATTTTCAACAAAAGGGGGAAGAATTTCTGAACCTGCCTCTGAATTTTTGAGTGAACAAATTTTAAGTTTAGGTTTTACTGTTGGAAGAATGAAAACAGGCACTCCAGTACGTATTGATGGAAGAACTGTTGACTTTAGCAAACTAACAGAACAAAAAGGGGATGATGATTTTTATAAATTTTCTTATCTTCCTGAGATTCGTTCAAAATTGAAACAACATTCCTGTTATCTGGCTTACACTAATCCTGACACACATGAAATTTTAAAAACCGGCTTTGTACTTTCTCCCTTATTCGATGGGACAATTCAAAGTTTAGGACCAAGATATTGTCCGAGCATAGAAACAAAGCTTATTACTTTTTCAGATAAAGAGAGTCATCATTTATTTTTAGAACCTGAAGGAGAAAATAATATTGAATTTTATTTAAACGGATATTCCTCTTCTTTACCATGGGATGTTCAATTATCGGCATTAAAAAAAATAGAAGGATTTGAGGACATAAAAATATTTAGACCGGGGTATGCTATTGAATATGATTATTTCGATCCTACGCAATTACACCATACTTTAGAAACAAAAATAATAAAAAACTTATTTTTTGCTGGTCAGATTAATGGAACAACAGGATATGAAGAAGCTGCAGCACAAGGTTTAATAGCTGCAATTAATGCCCATTTAAAATGTAATAGTAACGGCGAATTTATTCTTGAAAGAGATCAGGCTTACATAGGTGTGTTAGTAGACGATTTAGTTTCTAAAGGTGTTGATGAACCATACAGAATGTTTACTTCCCGAGCAGAATATAGAATACTTTTAAGACAGGATAATGCCGATCAAAGATTAACCCAGATTGGTTATGATTTAGGAATTGTAGATAAAAGGAGACATGATTTATTTATTTCTAAATACAATTTAATTTCTGATCTTTTGGATTTTGTATCTCAGATGAGTGTCACTCCTGATCAAATAAATGGATATTTATTAAATGTAAATTCTTCCTTATTGAAACAATCAGTTAAGCTAATTGATGTAATCTCAAGACCACAGGTAACCCTTCGTGATCTTGTAAGCCATTTACCACGGCTACAAGAAAAGGTGTCACAAATTAATGAAGTTAAAGAAGAGATTTTAGATTCGGTTGAAATTACAATTAAGTATTCAGGATATATAGAAAGAGAAAAATTACTTGCCGACAAGTTTAAAAGATTAAACGATATTGTAATAGAAAATAAATTTGATTACTTAAAAATAAATACTATTTCAACAGAAGCTAGGCAGAAGTTAGCTAAAATTAATCCCAAAACACTTGGACAAGCTAGTCGGATACCTGGTGTTTCGCCTTCAGATATTAGTATTCTTTTAGTGATGTTAGGAAGATAGTTTCACGTGAAACAATCATTATATATAATTTTTAAATGAAAAAAATTTCCGGGAACATATATGATTTTTTGAGCGGCAATTTTAAAAAAGGGACAATGTATTTTGATGACAAAATATTAAAGATCGAAGAGGATTTTTCAATAGAAGACAATCAATATATTATTCCTGGCTTAATAGATTCGCACATTCACATTGAAAGTTCAATGCTTACGCCTTTAGAATACTCGAAAGTAGCTTTAAGGCATGGTGTAATAGGTGCGATTACAGATCCTCATGAAATTGCAAATGTGTGTGGAATTGAAGGAATTGATTTCATGATCAGGAGTTCTAATTTATCACCAATGAAAATATTTACAGGAGCGCCCTCATGTGTTCCTGCTACTCCTTTTGAAACATCCGGAGGGATTATTGATAGTAATGATATAAAGGTTTTATTTGAAGAGCACAAATGTTCACATTTGTCTGAAATGATGAATTTTCCCGGAGTGTTAAACAATGATCCAGATGTTATAAAAAAAATAAAAATTGCCACAAACTTTAATAAGAACATCGATGGTCATGCTCCTTTAATATTTGGAGAAAAGTTATTTAAATATATATCAGCAGGAATCACAACAGACCATGAAAGTATATCATTGGATGAAGCTAAAGAAAAAATCTCTCGAGGAATGAAAATAATGATAAGAGAGTCAACTGCAGCTCATGGTTTTGATATAATGCATGAACTTATATCTTCGGATTTTGATTCAACTTTTTTTTGCACAGATGACTGCCATCCTTATGACTTAGAAAATCATTATATTGATGATTTGTTCAGACGTTCTATAAAACAAGGTCATTCAGTTGAAAATATTATTAAAGTAGCTTCAATAAATGCGATATTTCATTATAACCTCGACATAGGTCTATTAAGAGAAAATGATTATGCTGATTTTATAGTAGTAAATAATTTTGATGATTTTTCAATTCGAAAAGTAATAATTAATGGAATTGAAGTTTTTGATGGTAAAGAGTTAAAATTTAATACTACAGATAAAACAAAAATAAATAAATTCTACACCAATAATATTTCGATTTCTGATTTAAGGGTACCTAAAATAGGTAATTTTATTAATGTAATTCAGGCATTTGATAATTCACTAATTACGCGGAATTTCAGATTTAAGATAAATTCAGATAATGATTATATTGAACCTTATATTGATGAGGATATATTGAAAATTGTTGTTGTAAATAGGTATACTAAAGCAAAACCATCTATTGGATTTATAAATGGATTTAAAATCAAGGAAG
>CAYUEI010000028.1:0-19489 GCA_964443445.1 uncultured Prolixibacteraceae bacterium
TAAAAACACTTTTTATAAAGGACCTATCAAAGAAATTAATACGGAAAATGAGTAAGAATCCATTTCCGTAATAAATTTAAATAATGAGCTTATTTTCAAAAATACTATTTAATCAACCTTTATTGCGCATTGAAATTTTCTCTTTGACTTTATTTGCTTTTATATTTTTTTACAAAGAAAGCTACTGTCAATATTCATCTAAAAGTAATATCTCATTTGAATCAGCCTTTTCATCGGGGGATGGTCTTCCATTTTGGTTTACACATAATCAATACGGAAAATATCCCTTAAGCTCGAAATCAAACCAAATGATGGAAATCAGCAGTCACCACAGAGTTGATTCACTTGGAGGCTCAGCGTTTGGCATAAAAGGAGGTTTTGATATATTGGGATTATATTACGGAAAATTTGATTACCAGATAAATGAGCTTTATGCAGGAGCATCGCTTTGGGGATTTAAACTTGAAGGAGGACTTTTCAGGGATACTGATTATTTTGAAGGATTATCATCGACTAACGGTCAGATGGATAAGAGTCTTAATTCAAGGCCTTACCCAAGGATAAGATTGGCAACTGAAGGATTCATACCGTTTTTCTTTTGGAAAAACTGGCTTAGTTATAAGGCTGAATATGATGAAGGATTGTTGGGGAATAACAGACGTACTGCGGGTGCAAAAATGCATCATAAGCTATTGCATTTCCGGTTTAAATTCAAAAATGAAAGTTATTTTACAATAGGACTTAATCATTTTGTACAATGGGGAGGAGTTTCCGACTATTGGGGACCGATGCCTGAGGATTTTGATTCATACTTAAGATATATAACCGGAAGAACAGGTAACAGCGATTTTAGCAATTCAGATCAGCTTAATGCTGCGGGTAATCAGTATGGAACGTACTACATGGAGTATGAGTTAAGAAGAGAAAAGTATAATCTCAGGTTTTATTACAGTCATCCGTTTGAAGATCATTCAGGTATGGAGATGGATAACTGGAGGGACAACCTGTTGGGTATCTATGCTGATTTTAAAAAGAAGGGTTTAATTGAGAAGGTGGTATATGAATTCATGTATACCAAGCATCAAAGCGGCCATATTCATCAACCCCATGTAATGAGAGGCATAGATGATTATTATAATCACGGGGCTTATGCTACCGGTGCAACATACGAAGGGTATGCACTTTGTTCGCCTTTGATTTCTCCGGTTCGCTTTGAGGATGGCATATCTATCGGATTAGAAAATAATCGTCTGACAATGCACCATATTGCAGCGAAAGGAACAATATATAAGCATCTTGAATGGCAGGGGATGATTACCTATACCAATAACCTGGGAACGTATATTACGCCTTATAAAGCGCCCAGAGATCAGGTTTCATCAATGTTTAGTTTCAGTTATTGCAATCCGGAGTTTCCGGTTGATATTACGATGTCGGTGGCGGGCGATTTTGGGGAGATGTATGAAGACAGGGCCGGGGTAATGCTGAAGATTGGAAAGAGGTGGTGAGGCTGCGCCTTGTTTGACGACTGCGTCGTCGTTAGGACTTCGTCTGTTATCGCTTCGCTCTGTTTAACCGCTTCGCGGTTGTTGGTGCTGTAGACCTTACTTATTTCAATAATTGTTTATCACGATTAACATTTTTCATGATTTTTGTTAACTCATTTAAACATTTTTTCGAAATTTTGTTTAATCAAATTAACAATCGCTAAAGTTTTTGAGCATTTAGAAAACACCAATCTTATGTATGCATTATCGGAAGAGAATGTTCAAAAAGGAAATCTTCGGGAAACATTCTTTGCTAATCAGTTAAAAGAATCGCATATTATTCAGTTTGCTGAAAAGGGCGACTTTTTAGTTGATGGGAAATATACATTTGAAATTGGAGGCCGGGGAAAAGGTTCAAAACAAATTAAAGATACAGATAACTCTTACATTGCTTCTGATGACATAGAATATGGATATCAGAACAAGATTCCACTTTGGTTGTTTGGTTTTTTATATTAAAAGGGACATCAATGATATTTTCAAAATATGGAATATCTTTGTATAAACAACGTCACAATGAGATTAAAAACCGAAATAATAAATGAGTTGAAAAGGCTTATAGAGGAAAAAATACCCGGTTCAGCAATATACTTGTTTGGTTCCCGTACCGATGATCAGGCAAAGGGCGGAGATATCGACATTATGATATTGAGCGAAAAACCTGCCGAAAAACAAATATTGAGAAAAATAAGAGTTGAGTTCTTTAAAAAATTCGGCTGGCAAAAAATGGATTTGATAAATTTCACATATAAAGAAGACTCTGCCTTTAGAAAAATCATTGAACCAAACAGTATTAAATTATGACTTCAAAACAAGAGCCGGAATTAATTTCTCTTTTACAGACAGAATGGAAACAATTGGAGGTATCCATTAATACTTTACTTTTATCAGTAGAAAAATGTAAGGGAATAGGTAAAAAAGAAAACTATAAATTTGAAGAACTTGAATCTTTTGATTCACTTACTTCAAAATTCAACAGAAGCTCAGACCTTTTTACTCAAAAGGTATTCAGGTCAATATGGATTTTGCTTCATGAACCTTTTGAACCCTTCATTGATATGATGAACAAAGGTGAAAAGATGGGCATTATAATATCAGGCGACCAATTAATTGAAATCCGTGATTTAAGAAATCAAATTGCGCATGAATATATTCCTGAAGCTATACATGATCTTGTTCCTGAAGTAATTAATCTGACACCGGCATTAATTGATAATATTCATCAGTGTAAAAGGTTTTTGACATTAAGGAACTGGATAGAATAAGCTACGAGATACAATGTCGCATGGCGACGACAGTATAATAATTATCACTTCAACAGATTAATTCCTGTCATTTCCACATTGTTCCTAATTTCATTGGGTCGGGACTCGCAATGACCCTGGAAACAACAGATTGCCACGCTACGCTCGCAATGGCGGTTTGTTCAACGTGCGCAGCACTAACAGACGACGCAGTCGTCCAACAGAGCGAAGCGATAACGACGGCTTTGCCGTCCCCTACCACTTCAAAGCAATCCTTCCGCCAACAGTAAAAGGCATCCCCTCGATAATTCTAACTACATTTTCATTATTGGAGTTTTCCCAGATGATATGATTAAACCTGTCGGTTTCATTCTTCGTATTCAGAACATTAAGAATATTGACGCTTATTTCTGAATTGCACTTGCCTATTTTAAACTGCTTTCCAATTTCAACATCGAGTTGAGAGAAAACCGGAGAAGTAGAAAAATCGAAGCGATAGTTCTGTGAAGTATAATTAAAATATGGGTTTCCGGATGCAAATTCATAATCGATTTTTGCATTAAACCCATATAGAGATATAATCTCAGAGAATTTCAAGCGGTGAGGCCTGTTATTGAGAGAAGAGAAATAATGATTACTATTCTTCCCTGCTACCTTCTCCTTTGAAGAAGAAAATGAATATTTCAGGTTGTGGCTGAAAATACTATGTTTAAACTGCAAATTGAAATCTACACCCATTCTCACTGCATCGCCCTGAACAATACTGTATTTGTAAACACCATCAGAAACCTTATCCGGGAATAGCACTGCCCTACCCGATTCTGTCTTGAAATATCCTTCCAACGAAGTTTTAAAACCACCAAGAGAATAATCTGCACCAAGGATGTTATGATATGAATCGATAAAATTCTTAGTTCCCTGATTCATAAACCATACATAATCGGTATTGAACGAAGTACCGAACTTTTCGGCCTTATATAGATGCTGAACATATCGTCCGAAGTTTAAATAAAGGTGCAGGTCATCAACCGGAGAAGCATTGACTGAAAGTCGTGGTATGAATAGTAAATTACCAGAGGAAATATCGTACAAACCTTTCACTCCTGCGGTAATACTTAGTCGTGCAAAAGGATAATAAACAGCTTCATAGAAAACCTGAGCAATATGTTTATTGGCATTAATCACCAGAGAATCGATATTTATAACACTATTGCCATTGGCATCAGCCTGATTGAATGAATAATCATAGTTAAGGATATTCATCCGGTATTCTCCACCAAACTCGTGAGAAAGTTTTAATCCAGAAATTCGGGTAATCCAGCTTAAAGCTAAAACATTACTTTGTGAAAAATTCTTTTCAGATTGGGAGCTTAAAAATTGCTCTCTTTCCGGAATAGTGACACCAGCATTAACTTCAGAATGTAGATTATTGGTAGTAAACATTGCCGCAAGATTATGAGAAGTGGTTTTTGAAGGAATAAAATTCCATTTAAGACCATAGCCATAAAAGCGGTTCATGTCGTAAAAGTTCAAATCATAGTTACGAGTGAATTTAAGATCATAATTACGTTTTGAGTTATCGTAGCCCGTTATAAAACTTATAATAATATCGTTCAGGCTATCGGGGCGCCATGACAGATTTGCATTAACATCGTAAAAAGAAGAAGAGGGATTATAAACATTCCATGATTCCTTTCCGCTTGCAGATGTTATTTTCTGTGAATTGGCAATATTCATGAAGTAATAATTTGGCCAGAATTCAGTAATAGATTTCCGGGCAGCAACAGACATCGATACTTTATCTGAAAAAGGTATCCCGGTTGCAACATTTACATCAGTAAGACTAGCTTCAAAAGAAAAAGCTGATTTACGGGCATGAATATTAGCCGAATAATCATTCAGACCGTTTGATCCGTTATTATAAGTAATATCATATCCTCCGTTTTTGCTATATGAATTGTGGACATAAGCTGAATTAAGCGGATTGATATATCCCGAAAAGTAATTAATATGGGGCAATTCGATACCATCAATCAGAGTCAGGTTATCGTCAGAAGAAGTTGTACGGGTATCGAAACGGAACATATTTCCAGAAACAAGCTTAAGGAAATCAGTTTCCGGTTTAAGATATAAAAAAACAGCATTACTGTCATTTAGCTGAATGATAGTATCTATTTTGGCATAGCCCTGACGTTTAAGTTTAACATCGATACTTCCAAATGAAAGGATTTTAGTATAGAAATGAGCTGAGCGGTCGCCGGGAACAAGATTTGAGTTTCCGATAAGAACATCAGAATACTTCAATCTGTTGCCCGTTGTGGCGTCATAAACATTTCCAAAGAAAGAATAAATCTTTGGTTTTGGAATCACAGGTTCAATCTTCAATACAGGTTCGGGCTCAACCTTTTTAACAGTCCACTTAGGGATAACAGGTTTGGGTTCCGCAATTTTAAATATTGTCCATGTACTTCCAATTTGTTTATAACCAATAGGATACTTCACGCTAAGGAATTTCAGGAAAGATTCAACGCCAAGGTTTTTAACACTGAACGTAGCCTTTATTTTAGACAAGTAATCGTCATCGTAAGCAAATCTAACTTTATATGTAGAGCTTATATTGCTCAACACAGCATTTAGAGGTTGATTTTCGGCCTTAAAAGTAATTGAGGTTTGGGAGAACCCGTTTAAATTGAAAATCAACAAGAAAAATATAATAAGATATTTATATTTAAGGTGCTTAATTTGCATTAACATAAATTATTTTTTGGCTTTCGTCGACAGAATAATTAATTCCCATTGCCAGAGAAATAATCATCAATCCATCTTCAAGGTTATTCAAATCAACTTTACCTGAAAAATTTCTATCTGATAACCGGCTGTCGATTGCAGTATTATAACCGAAGCGATACCCGATAAGTTCAATTGCTTCAGAAATATTAGCTTTATTCCAGCTGAAAACTCCTTCTATACGTTCATTAACTTCAACATTGTCACAAAGGTATGGACCTGAAATTTTACCTTTGAAAGATTTAATGCCGTGACCGGCCTTAATGCTGTATACTTCATTTCCAAGACTTACATCAACAGATCCTTCAGTACAATCAACCTGAATAAGTTCTTTAGAATAAGCTGAAATATAAAATGAAGTTCCGGTTACTTTAACGTCACCGCCATCGAAACTCACAGTGAATTGTTTCCCTTTTCTTACATTAAAAAGAGCATCGCCATCGAGATTAACACTTCTGATGCCTGATGCATTTTCATATTTATAATCTAAAGTTGAGTTTGAGTTCAGAACAACATAACTGCTATCGGGCAGATAGACGGGTGTAACTGCAGCAACAGTGGTTGAAAGACTGTTTTGAATTACATTATTATTAAAAAGGTTTGAAAACATGAATATGACAATAGCGGCAGCTGCGGCAACAGAAGAAATTGCAACGGTAAGCCAGATGGTTTTATGTTTTGGAGCCGTTTCTTCAAAGTTGATAGAATTTTCAAGCTTATGCCATGCAATATCTTTAGATCTGTTGATTGGTACCTCGTACCCTTCAAGCAGATTATCGATCATATTATTGTGTTCATTCTCCATTTTCAATACTATATTTTGTATTCAAAATTCTGACGCAATAGCTTAAGCGCTTTGCTGATTTGTTTTTCAACTGCCTTAACGCTTATTCCAAAGTTAGCTGCTATTTCCTGGTATTTTAAATCATCGATTCTGTTCATCAGGAAAAAAGTACGACATTGATCGGGGAGTTTGTTAATTGCCTTTTGCAGGCTTTTGTCAAACTCTTCGACCTCCATGATATACTGAGGTGATTCGTGTTCAATGCTTTTAGTCTGTGTATTAATAAATTTAAGGTCGAGGGTTTGTCTTTTTTTAGAATTAAAGAATAGGTTACGTGCAATTTTAAAAAGCAGTGGTTTAACAGTGATATCATTCACTTTGTTGCGGTATTCCCAGAGTTTAAGGAAAACATCCTGAGAAATATCTTCAGCAGCATCCATGTCGCCCGATATGTAATACAGATAATTCCTGACATGCTCGTAATGAGAGTCAAAAATTCCGCTAAACCATTCTTTCCCTTTTATAGTCTCAGTCATAAGTCAAACCAGGAAAATCCTGTGTACATAATTACATGAAATACAAATCTACGAATTTTAGATAATTAAAAAATATTGTTTATCAAAATGAGAGAAAAAATTTGTCTAATAGAAGTAGCAAATCGCAACTCTTACATTCCTTTGTTAAGTCGCGTAGCGATGACAGTATGGTTGCATAACGATCGCACACCCCATTATCCAAGTCGCGTAGCGACGACAGTATGGTAGAAATGACAGCTTACCACTAACCCAAAGTCGCGTAGCGACGACAGTATGGTAGAATATATTATGCCTCCTCTTAAAAAAAGCCCTGTAGGGGCGACAGTATTTTTTTTATATTAAAATCAAATTTCATCAAATATTTCTCTATTTTTATTTCACCCAAACTAATTATTATGGCAAACACATACACTCAATTAAATCATCATGTAATTTTCGCTGTAAAAGGCCGCGAAAACATCATTACTCCAAATTTCCGGGATAAATTATTTGAATATATTTCAGGGATCTTAAAAAATATTGAGAATTATCCATTGGCAGTAAATGGATACAAAGATCATGTTCATATTTTTTTTGAATCAAATCCCAAAAATTCATTGGCAGAAGTTGTTAAAAATGTAAAATCTAATTCATCGAAATGGATTAATGAGAATAAATTTATCATAGGAAATTTTCAATGGCAGAATGGTTATAGCGGTTTTTCGTATTCAAAGAGTCAAAGGAATAATGTTATTAAGTATATTATCAATCAAAATGAGCATCATAAAGAAAAATCGTTTAAAGAAGAATATTTGGAGATATTAAAAATATTTGATGTTGAATTTGATGAGAGGTATTTATTTGAATTTTATGAGGAATATTAACAATGAGGGATAATTTGTTGGATTTTGCTACCATACTGTCGTCGCTACGCGACTTTACCAAAGAGAGGATACTGTCATTCCTACCATACTGTCGTCGCTACGCGACTTGGATATAAGTTGATTGAAATATTCCTCCCCCCTTTGCATATTTTCCCCCTCAACATTTTGATAAAAGCAATATAATAGACCACTTTTATAAAGCTTGAATTATCAGGATTAATTTATATTTGTAGGTCAATTTAATTTGCATTTACATATATCAATATATGGAAACATTAAACATCTAATCATTAACCTTTAATCTATGATTACAAAATTAACTTCTCAATTAAATCGGCGTAATTTGCTAATTACAAATTTACTGTTGATTTTTCTATTAGTGTTTCAGGTTGCTGTTTCCGCGCAGGGAAAACAGGTAACCGGAACAGTTACTGACTCCAGGGGAGAAACTCTGCCGGGAGTTAATGTGTTAATAAAAGGAACTACTATGGGTACTATCACAGATTTTAATGGTAAGTACCTCATCAACATCACAAAGGAAAGTGACGTGTTGGTATATTCTTTTGTTGGATACATGGACCAGAGCATCGCAGTTGGCAATCAGTCACAAATAAATGTGGTACTCAGGGAAGACGTGCTTCAGCTCAACGAAGTAGTAGCTATCGGATACGGAATTCAGAAGAAGAGTGATCTTACGGGTTCTGTAGCTTCGGTTAAGGCTGAAAGTCTTAAGAGCATGCCTGTTACAAGGGTTGACGATGCCTTACAGGGTAAAGCTGCCGGAGTTGTAGTTTTAAACAACTCAGGACAACCTGGTGCTGCTCCTGTTATCAGGGTAAGAGGACTTGCCACTGTTAATGGTGGTGACCCCTTGATTATAATTGACGGAGTAAGCGGAGGCTCGCTTGCTGACCTTAATCCTTCAGACATTGAATCAATAGAAGTACTAAAAGATGCTGCATCACAAGGCATATACGGTTCAGCCGGAGGTAACGGAGTTATTCTTGTTACAACCAAGCATGGTAAAGAAGGAAAAATAAGAGTAAACTTCGATGCATTTGCAGGTATTCAACAGCCTTGGGCTAAAAATTTCAAAATCTCAAACGGTCAGGAATATGCAGCAATTTATAATCAATATCAAACAGGGACACTGGGCAAAGCTGAATATTTTCCATTTGACGGAACAAATTACCTTGACCCTAAGACCAATGAAGTTTTAACGAGTACTAATTGGCAGGATGAAGTTTTCAGAACTGCGTTCATGCATAATTATAACGTTTCGTTATCGGGTGGAAATAAAGTATCGAATGTGTTTTTCAGCGCCGGTTACAGCGGACAGGAAGGAACAGTACTACGAACTTTCCAGAACAAATTCACTGCCAGACTTAACTCAGATCACAAAATAACAAAATGGCTTACTATTGGTGAAAACTTAAGCTTCACTTCATCAGTTTCTTCAAATCAGGGTGAAAGAAATGAATATGGTTCACCGGTTGCAACTTCAGTACAGATGCTTCCTATCGTACCAATCTTTGCCCCTGTAGAAGCAGATGGCACTCAGAACTATGCATTTAAAGGAGCAGGCCTTGCTTCAAATGTTACTAACCCTCTGGCACAGATAAACTACAACAACAACATGAACAGGGGTACTTCTATATTTGGAAATGCTTACATAAGGGCTGAAATAATCAAAGGGCTTTCATTTGAAACAAGATTGGGAATGAATACCAGTCCGGGCACTTTCAGAAGCTATACTCCTGCATTTACAATCGGTGCAAAAAATGATCCAAGTGCTTCAGCATCTCTTGGTATAAGCACATTCAATGATAATGTATACTTCAGCAGCGGATGGCAATGGCAAAATTTCCTTACTTACAATTTTGCTGTAGCTAAAAATAACTTTTCAATAGTTGCAGGTTTTGAATCAGGAAAAAACAGATATGGAAACCTCAATAAGAGAAAAAACGATGCAGACATACCTGAAATAAATAAATGGGAAAATTATTCTGACACTACAGGATTCAGCACAATACAAGATAAAGATGTAACGACTACAGGATATGCTTATTTCGGAAGATTAACTTACGATTATGCAGGTATTCTTTTGTTACAGGCAAACTTCAGGCGTGACTATTCATCAAAGTTTGGTCCTAACAACAGGGTTGGTAATTTCCCATCTATATCAGCAGGTTTGAAATTTTCTGAATTAAAATTCATTAAAGACCTTAATATAATTGACTTTGGTAAAATCAGATTTGGATATGGCTCAACAGGTAATGGCGATATAGAACCATTCCTGTATCTTAACTCATTTGGTTCATTACCAATATGCAGTTATCCAATGGACGGCTTAAATGTTTCTCCGGGAGCTGCTTTATTGACTGCTGCAAACGCTGACCTAAAATGGGAAACAGTTGTTACAAAGAATGCGGGTATAGATATCGGTATATTAAACAACAGGCTGAATATCTCTTTCGAGTTATTCCAAAGAAACAACATCGACATGCTTCTTAGAAAATCAGTTCCTCTGACAGTTGGATATATGATATCTGATGCTGGTCAGGAACTGGGTGACGGAGCACTTGATACTCGTCCTCTTGTAAATTACGGTACACTTGACAACAGAGGTTGGGAAGCTACAGTTATCTATAAAGATAAAGCAGGAGATTTCAATTTTGAAATCAATGCAAACATTACAAGTGCGATTACAACAATTGAAGATATTGGCGATCCTCTTTATGCCGGATCAGGCCGTGGGCTTTCAAATGTATGCCGTACAGTTAACGGACAACCGGTTTCTGCATTCTATGGATATGAAATAGAAGGCATGTATACTGAAGATGAATTTACATGGTTCATGAGTAAGGCCGGCAAATGGCAAAGCTATGCTATTGATCCTGAAGGAGGACAAACAATAAAGAATTTATTTACTCTCGACGGAACTCCTGTTGTTGCAACAACTACACAAGCAACAGCAAAACCCGGTTATTACAAATATAAAGATCAGATAACTGTAGATAGCGATGGTGATGGAAAAGCAGATGCTGTAAGCCATTCTATTGGGACAGAAGACATTGTCATGATTGGTGATCCAAACCCTGATTTTATATTTGGATTTGGGGGCAACATGGAATATAAAGGATTTGACATGAATTTCTTCTTCCAGGGAAGCTATGGAAATGATATCTATAACATGCTTAAGGTTAACTCATTCAGTGCAAATAATGGTGGATTGAACTGGGATCCTTCTTTAATTAATTCATACGTACCTGCTCAATACAATACATCAGACAAGAAATCATTGCCTGTTGAAACAGCAGCAGCAAGAAATACTGAATCAGGAATGCCAAGAATGGATTGTGATTTAAGTTCATCTACATTCTATGTTGAAGATGGTTCATACTTACGTTTGAAAAATATTCAGATTGGCTATACGATTCCTTCAGCAGTAACATCTAAGATAAAAATGGAAAGGTTACGTATTTATGTTGGAGCGAAGAACCTTCTTACATTCACAAAGTACACAGGGTTTGATCCTGAAGTAGGTGAAACCTCACTTTTAGAAAGAGGATTTGACAGAGGAACATATCCACAGTCAAAGATGTTCACATTTGGTATTAACGCATCTTTTTAAAAGAAATGGAATCATTTAAGTTGAATAATCAAAAAATTATGACAATGAAACAAATAAATAAATATTTACTCATCATCGCCTCAGTTCTGATGGTATCATGTACCAAGGAATTTCTTGATATAAAACCTATAGGCGTTTCAACTGATGAAGTATTTTACTCTACAATCGATGGTATCGAACAAGGAGTAACCGGAACATATTCCTCTTTAAATATTCAACCGGGAGGTCTTCACAATCTTGATGTAATGTCACTTGCATTTGGAAGTATACCTTCTGATGAATGTGAAGCAGGAGGAGAAGCAGGAGGTAACGACCTGATTGATTTCCAGAATGCAGATAAAGGGACAACCCTTACTGCTGAAAGCAAATCGGTTTCAGAATATTTCTGGGGATACAACTACAAGACAATTTTACGTGCGAACTCTACCCTACAGGGAATTAAGAATTACAGGGCAAATAATACCGGAATTAGTGCAGAAGACAATGCTCGTCTTTCAAAGATGGAAGGTGAAATGAAATTCATATTAGCTTTCATTCATTTTAAAATGGTACAGGTTTATGGAGGTGTTCCAATCGTAGATCATGCTCTGGGTGCTAGTGAATACAATGTTAAACGTAATACAATAGCCGAATGTCTGCATTTTGTTCAGGCAAAACTTGATACTGCAATTACATTACTTCCTACAAAAAGTCAGTGGGGCTCAGCAAACGTTGGCAGGGTATCAAAAGGTGCAGCGCAAGCGCTTCTTGCAAAAGCTTATCTCTATGAATCTTCTTATTCAAAGAACTATTCATCTGATGCCCGCTTTACAGGATGTGAAAACAAATATGCAAAAGCGCTTGAAATGGCAGAAGCTGTTATCAGTTCAAATGAATATAGTTTGCCGGGCTTAAAAGGTGAAACTTATGACACATATTGGAATCAGAACAGTTCACCAATATATCCTGACAAAACTCCGGGTTATCGTTATGTTTTCACAGTCGATGGCGAGAATGGACCGGAATCAGTATTTGAAGTACAGGGTGTTTGTGATGGTGGAGGTTATATGCAATCGAGAGGAACATATCTTACAGTATATGCTGCCTGCCGTAATGTAGAAGGAGGAGCAGCTCTTGGATGGGGGTTCTTCTGTCCTACTCCTGAACTTTATACAGCTTATGAAGAAGGCGACCTGCGACGTAATGTAACAATTGCCCGCAGTAATGATCCTGTTTATCTTGCTAAAGGATGGACTAAGCTTGATTGTAAACAGTCGCCAACAAACATGTACACACGTAAATATGAAGCATCACCTGATCAATACTGGACTTCTAAAGGTTCAGATGGTGAAGGGCCAACAAACTTCCCTTATATCAGGTATGCTGATGTAATATTAATGGCTGCTGAAGCTGCTGTTGAAACAGGTAATAGTCAGAAAGCTCTTGATTGGGTAAACATGATCAGAACCCGTGCAAGAAACGGTGCAGCAACAGGGGTACCGGCAAATCTTTCAAGCGTATCACTTGATGATGTCATCAAAGAAAGACAATTGGAACTTGCAGTTGAAGGTCACAGGTTCTTTGATTTAATAAGATGGGGAAAACAGGATGTCATAGTAGATCAACCATTACAAAGATGGATAGATGGTGCTGAACAAACACCAAAATTTGTCAACACAATGACTCCCGGAAAGAACGATTTCCGGCCTATCCCATTACAGGAAGTAATAAACTCAAACGGAGGATTGGAACAATATCCGGGTTGGTAAAATAAAACTTATAACAGAAAAAAGCTGCTCTTTCAGGGTGGCTTTTTTCTTTTAAAAAAAATTAACCATTATTCATTTTACACCTTTAAAATTGACAAATTACCCCCCTTATAGCTTAACGAATGTGTATCTTTAACGCATAATTTTTTGAATCAAAAACATCTAATCATTAATCTAGTATTATGAGTTCAAATCAAATTTCAAATCTAAACCGGCGGACTTTGTTTCGCTCAGGTTTAGTAATGATTATGCTCCTGATGTTCCAATTGTCGCTGTTTGCACAAAGCAAGACAATCACAGGAACAGTTTCTGACGAGTCGGGTGAAACATTACCCGGAGTAAACGTCATGATAAAAGGAACGACAGTAGGTACTACCACTGATATCAATGGTAAATACAGTGTTTCTGTAAACAAAAATTCAGATTTACTTGTATTTTCTTTTGTTGGTTATACTAATAAGACTGTTGCCCTGGGAGATCAGAGTGTAATTAACATTGTACTTGAAGCTGACGTAATGCAGCTGAATGAAGTTGTAGCCATTGGTTATGGTGTACAAAAGAAGAAATTGAATACAGGTGCAACACTTCAGGTTGACGGAGAAGAGATACAGAAACAAAATTCTGTTTCGGCAATGACAGCTCTGCAGGGAGTAACACCGGGTGTTCAGATTGTTAAATCGTCAGGTCAGCCGGGAGAAGGTTTCAAAGTAAACATCCGTGGTTTAGGAACTACAGGTAACTCATCACCTCTTTACATAGTTGACGGTATTTCAATGGGCAATATTGACTATTTAAGCCCCTCAGACATTGAAAGTATTGATGTACTGAAGGATGCAGCTTCTTCTGCAATATACGGAGCCCGTGCAGCAAATGGTGTTATACTTGTAACAACGAAACAAGGAAAAGCCGGAAAGAGCACATTGACTTTCGATGCTTATTATGGAGTTCAGAATGTATATAAAATAGCTCCTATGCTTACTGCTCAGGAATATGCGATAATACAAAATGAAGGAAGAATAAACTCAGGACAGGCACCTTACGATTTTGCCAAATTAGTACCCGACTGGGATAAAATTCAAAGCGGAGAATGGCAGGGAACAAACTGGCTTAAAGAGATTGTAAATCCAAATGCTCCTATTCAAAGCTACACTTTAAATGCAACAGGTGGTTCTGATAAATCAACCTATTCAATTGGTCTTAGCTACACATCACAGGATGGTATTTTAGGAAAGCCGGTTGCCTCACATTTTGAAAGATATAATTTCCGTATCAACAGTGAGCATGTGATATTTGAAAATGACAACGTAAATATTCTTAAGATTGGAGAAAACCTTACTTATACTCATTCTCAAAGATCGGGTATTGCTACAGGAAATATATATTGGAATGACGTTCACAGTATGCTTGTAGCTTCTCCTTTCCTTCCTATGTATGATGAAGATGGTGAATATCGTTATGCAATTGACTGGAATAAGAATGAAGCAAACCCAATAGGTACAATGGAATTTACAAGGGGTACAAATCTTTCAAAGAACCATCAGCTTGTTGGTAAAATATATGCTGAACTTCAACCAATCAGAAACTTAATAATTCGTTCAAGTTTAGGATATAACATGTCAGCATATACATATCGTTCATTTACACCTGCTTATAATTTGGCTTTAGGTAACAATTCTCAGGCATACAACAGTTTGACACAAAACATGGGAGCAGGACTGGGATGGACGTTTGAAAACACAGCGTCTTATAAATTACAATCAGCTTCAGGCAGCAATCTTGACTTTTTGATTGGTACATCAGCTGAAAAATGGGGACTTGGCGAAAATATGAGTGCAACAAATATTGAAAGTATTTTCAACGATTTTGAACATGCATATCTGGACAATACTCCTTTGATTTATGAAGATAAAACAAAAGTAGGCGGTAGCCCATGGGGTGAAGGTGGTTTGCTTTCATACTTCGGCAGGGTAAACTACAACTACAATGAAAAGTATATGGCAACAGTTATTTTACGTGGAGATGCATCTTCCAATTTTGCCAAAGGACACCGTTGGGGCTTCTTCCCATCATTATCAGCAGGATGGGTAATGACTAGTGAAAACTTTATGGCCTCAACATCCAACTGGCTTGACTTCCTTAAACTACGTGCAAGCTGGGGACAGAATGGTAATCAAAACATCTCTTCATTTCAGTATCTTTCAACAATATCATTTGAAAATGTAAATTATCCTTTTGGTCGTGATAAAAACAACATGATAACTGGAGCATATCCTGACATACTTCCAAATCCTAAAGTTACATGGGAAACTTCAGAACAGCTCGATCTTGGTTTTGATGCAAGATTCTTTGGTTCAAAGCTTTCATTATCAGTTGACTTATATAATAAATACACAAAAGACTGGTTGGTTAATGCTCCTGTATTAGCAAGTTATGGGACTGGAGCTCCATTTATCAACGGAGGAGATGTACGTAATCAGGGTATTGAAGTTGCATTAGGATGGAGACAGGAAATTGGCGACTTCTCTTACAATATCGGAGGCAATGTAGCTTACAATAAAAATGAAGTAACCCGGATAGCAAATACTGAAGGAATAATACATGGTCCTAGTAATGTTTTAAGTCAGGGAACAACTGAAATGTATCGTGCTGAAGTAGGTTACCCAATTGGATATTTCTGGGGATATAAAACAGACGGATTATTTCAGAATGTAGCAGAGGTAAATGCATATAAAGGCCCTGATGGAGAATTAATCCTTCCAGACGCTGTTCCCGGAGATGTAAGATTCATGGATATCAGCGGACCTGATGGAACACCTGACGGCGAAATCACTGAAGATGATAAGACAATGATTGGTGATCCGCATCCTGACTTGACATTTGGTCTTACCTTCAACTGTAACTATAAGGGATTCGATTTATCATTACAGGCATCAGGTGTTGGTGGCAATCAAATAGCTAACTCATATCGGTCATTTGCTGATAGTCCATTACAGAACTATACTACTGCAATATTTAATCGCTGGCATGGTGAAAACACTTCAAACAGAATTCCAAGATTAACAGCAGGAACAAATCCAAACTGGCAGAATGTATCTGATTTGTATATTGAAAACGGAGATTACTTCAGAATCAACAATCTTACAGTGGGATATGATTTTAGAACAATTTTCAAAAGCCGTTATATTTCACAATTGAGGGTATATTTTACAGCTCAGAATCTTTATACATTCACCAAATATACAGGTATGGATCCTGAAATTGGTTATTCTCCTAATCAGACTGACGGCTCTACAGGTTTTTCATCAGGAATTGACTTAGGGTTCTATCCTTCTCCAAGGACATATATGATAGGTGTAAACGTTAAATTTTAATAGCAAGCAATTATGAAAAGAATATATTTAGTTATTATCGCTGCTCTTTTAATGACCGGTTGCTCAGAAAGTTTCCTGGACACCGAACCATTAACAAAGAAAGTTGATGCCAACTTTTACAAGACACCTGAGGATGCTTCTCTTGCACTTACTGCAGCTTATGCTGTTATGCCAACTGTAGTTCCTCATCAGTCGTTCTATATGACTTCAGAAGTAATGTCTGATGACAGATTTGGTGGTGGTGGTGTAAATGACATTCAGATAATTTCAACAGATGCCTTCAAAATGTCGGAAGAAAGCCAGTATGAAAGTGTATGGACGACTTATTATCAGGGGATTTTCAGAACTAATATGCTTATTCAGAAACTCGACCAGGTAGAATGGGAAAGTGAAGATCAAAAGGGAGACATTGCCGGACAGGTTTATTTCTTAAGAGGTCTTTTCTATACGGACTTAGCCAGAATGTTTGGCCAGGTACCTTTAGTAGTAGAAACAGCTCCTATTAACATTCCAAAGACTTCACCTGATTCAATATGGGCGCAGATTGCTTCTGACCTGAAAAAATCAATTAATTATTTCCCGGCAGTAAAAGTCAATAACATTCCTGCTGAAAATTCAGGAAGAGCAACAAAATGGGCTGCTGAAGCTCTTATGGCAAGAGCATTCCTCTTCTATACAGGTTATTATCAAAAATCAGAAATGCCTTTAGCTGAAGGTGGCTCAATCAAGAAAGAAGAAGTAATAGCATGGATAGATGATTGCGTAGCAAACAGTGGACATATGTTAATGCCTGAATTCAGAAATTTATGGCCTTATTCATATTGCAAAGATTATAAATACAAAACAGACAACAACTTAAGCTGGTACGGTGAAGAAGGAGCAAATAAAGAAACAATGTTTGCTATTCAATTCAGCAATCTGGCAGACTGGGGAACAAGTATTTATTACAGCAATCAGTACAATTTATATCAGGGAATCAGAAATCAGACGCTCATTCCATTTGGACAAGGCTGGGGACAGGGAACTGTTAATCCTCAACTTTGGGAATCATGGGATGATAACGATATCAGGAAAAGAGGTTCAATTTGTGATGTAACTGATCCAAACGAAGGCATTCAAGGATATGCCTGGGGTGGTGACAAACAAATGCATGAAACAGGATACTGGAGTAAAAAATATATGCCTATAAATCACAAAGACAGTAAAGGTACAGTATGCAATATCACAGGTGAATTATATGGCACACAGAATAACTACCAGCTTAATAATACTCAGGATATGGTTATATTACGTTATGCAGATGTTTTACTTATGGGTGCTGAACTTGGCGGATCAAATGCTCAAAAATATCTTGATCAGGTAAGAGCAAGGGTTGGTCTTCCATCTATACCTGCTTCTCTGGAAAATGTAAAGGAAGAAAGACGTCATGAACTGGCATTTGAAGGAGTAAGGTATTACGACATACTCAGATGGCGAGAAGCAGAATCTGATTTTGCTTTGGTAAAAGATATTCCGGTTCTTAATGAAGGGGTCCCTGCTTTACATTCAACAATTTTCAGACCGGAAACCGGAGGGTTCCTGCCTATTCCAAATTCCCAGATATTATTGTCGAATGGAACATTAACCCAAAATCCGGGATGGACAAGTGCTGAAGCTCTTCTTAATAACTGATAATTAAAATTGTAAACAAAATGAAGAAATTAATATATACTGCAATTTGTTTCCTTCTGATTTTATCAGCTTGTGAAACTATTGAATTGCGTGACCAACTGGGATCACCTATTTCGGCCGACCAGATTGACCTTGAAGTAAAAGGAGTAAGCTCCCCGGGCAGCAATCATGTTGTCGTTATTAATCATACTCCACAGTATGGAGGCGTATGGACTTTGGTTGATGAAACATCACCCAGAGAAGTTGATACAATACTGGTTCCATTCCTTGGCCCTATTACTTTCACTTTCAATGCAACAACTGACGGGGGAATTATAAAAATAGAGAAAGAATATGAAGTAACTGTAATGGATACTCCACTTGATCCTGCATGGACAATGCTTGCCGGTTCAACACCTGCAGGTAAAACATGGGTATGGGCTTTCGACAGTCCAAGTCTGAAAGGCATGGGTCCATGGGGAAATGGTCCATATCTTCAGGAAATTGTACCAACATGGTGGGGACCATCAACTGACGGTTCAGGTTATGATGGAACCAATATTGATGAGATGACTTTTGATTTGAATGGCGCAGCCAATTATACTATTGTATCAAACAATGCTACAGGCAACGGACAGCCAAAAGGAACTTTCAAAGGTAATTTCAAGTTTGACATCAGAAATTCAACTTCAATTTATACAGCTGACAGTGTAAAATGGGCTATCGGTACGCTAAAATTCTCAGGTGGTGATAAACCTACTATCAGCCGTGGTTTCTCTCCAAATGAAAGCAATAAGAAGATAGTAGCATTTAATATTATCAAACTTACTGATAATGAAATGATACTTACTTATGTACCAAAAGCAACTACTGCTGCAGGTGGAGAAGCCTGGTTCTGGGTGTTCAAACCTAAGGGACACGTTTGGTAAAAATAAGAATGTCAAATTGGTAAATTGACTATATTAATATAAATTTGAGGGTGTCTGAATGTTAAGACACCCTCTTTTTTTAAAATAATGAATAAATTAAAAATAATTTCTAAATACTATCAATACCCGCTAATTTCCGGTATTGTTACTTTTATATTTTTCATCTTTTTCAATAAGTATCATCTCACTTTCAGAGAGCAGTTTCAATTGTTCCAGGATACTCCTGAATACTTTAATTCATTCTTAAAACTACCCGGAGGAATATCCGGTTATATTGGTGAATTCCTTACACAATTTTTTCTTTTCCCGGTAGCAGGTGCTTTAATCATATCTTTCTTCATTATACATATACACCTTTTTACTATTCTGATTTTAAAAAATCTAAATAAAAGTCAA
>CAYUEI010000029.1:0-19038 GCA_964443445.1 uncultured Prolixibacteraceae bacterium
ATTATTGATAATTTATTTCCATATATCAGCCGGTTTTTGAATCAAAGACCGGCTGATTTATATACTCCAAATATGAAAAATGAATAAAGCTTACGGATTGATAATTAAATCCTGAATATTTGGGTTATTATATTTTTATTTGATATGATGCGAGTTGTTTGAATGCTAACCTGTAATATCAATCCCTGTCATTAGATAAAGAAACTTTGCATTAAGGATATCCCCCAATTCATGAAAAATAATTAAAATGATTCAATAATAACTTTCATGATGTATCAAATTTTCTCTTTATTTTCTATTCTTAAAGCCTTAAAATCAATAAATATTTTCTTATTATTGATATATTATTAATATGTTAGCTATTTTTATTTTTTAAATAACTTTGACATTAATAAACCAAACTCAATTTGAACCGATTATGAAACCATTTATCTATTTACTAATTTGTTTTATGTTTTTCTCTGTTGGCGTATAGGCTCAAATCGACATAGAAAGCATTGATGAGGAAGAAGATGTTGAAAAAATTTATGAAAACGAGGATGAAGAAGATTCGGGTGAAGCAGAAGAAGCAGAAGAAGAAATTTCTGAAGAAGAATCTGGTACACCTGATGTCGAAACGGAGAGCTGCTTCAGTCAAAACTTTCTTGACCAGCGAATTTGAAATTGACGCTTCACGCATGAAAACTGACGGCAAAGGCGAAGGACAGCCAATTGAAAACAATAGTACGGCCGAAGGAAAAGCTTAAAACAGGCGTGTTGAATTTATTAAGCAATAGAAAAACCAAGTAGAAATAAATCATATATAATTACGACCATGAGAAAGTATATTAATTGGATGTTAGGACTTTTATTAGTTCTAACTGTTTGTGGATGCGAAAAGGATGAATCCGGGGATGGAACTTTAGCTAATGATGTGTTCCCTTTTCTGAAAAAAGGGAATACCTGGGTTTACAATTATTCAATTGAAGGTGAAGAGACAACTATTTTTGAACAAAAAATTTCGGGAATTGATGAGTTTGACTATTTTAAAATTGAAACAACAATAATGGGGATAACCCATTCGGAATACCGTTGGGAAGCGACTGAAGACTATTTTGCAGACATCCCCGACTTCCCTTTATTTTATAAAAATGGAAACGTTGGGAAGAAATGGATTGCTCCGGAAAGTGATGAAGATTTAGGAACTATCACGCGTGAAATTATTGCCATCGATGAAACTATGAGTGTGCCTGCCGGATCGTTCACGAAATGTCAAAAGGTAAAGCAGACTTTCGAAAAAGATGATAATGTGATCAATTATTTATGGATTAGTCCAGAAGCAGGGATTGTGAAACAAGAAGCAACCGGATGGGAAGAAGCTGACGGAGAAATAAAATACTTTGGTATATTGTTCGAATTGAAGACTAAAAACTTTTAGTTCATGTCTGTTTCGAATCAAAACCAAGAAAGGCAAGTTGTGCTTAATAAAAATCAAGTATTTTTAATTCAGAAGGCGGCTGTGTATTTAGGATTAAGCAAGATATGGAATCAACAATCACAAAGTCAATTGAGTGAAACTTCTAATAAAAATTAAAAAGAAAAAGAGAAACCCGGTTGATTAATAAAGGACAAGGAATGAAATACAAAAAGGCAATTAGTTGGTAAACAACTGATTGCCTTTTTAAATTGAGGTACCTGGCGGAATCGAACCGCCGTAATCGGTTTTGCAGACCGGTGCCTAGCCGCTCGGCCAAGGTACCTTTTGTTCGCGGGTGCAAATATATCTAAAAATTTCTTTCATCAAAACAAACTGGAAAAATAAGCCTAAAAATTATCTTGACATCGTAACGCTTACTTTTTTTATTTGTCCTCCCATCGGGGGATTAATCTTTGAAACTTTTATTGTAGCTTTTTCTATAATACTGAATTCCTGGTAAAGCCTGTCAAGGATACGTGTACAGATGTTTTCGAGCAAAAAAGATTTCTGGTCCATTTCTTTTTTAATGAGATTATAAACCTTCTGATAATCCAAAGCATCATTAAGGTTGTCAGTTATACCGGCTTTCGTACAGTTTGTTTCTAATGATATATTTACAAGAAATTTGTTTCCTACTACCTGTTCTTGTTTGAAGTGCCCGTGAAAGGCATAAAACTCCATTCCTTCAATTTCAATAATTCCCATGGTGTGTAATAATTAGATGCGAAATTATATGTTTGGTTTCGTTATGACAAATCAATCTGTCTAAAATGTGAAATTGTATTTTATACTTTTCATTTTTTAATCAATTTTTCTGATAGTTCATCAAATCGTTTAACTTTGTTTTCCTTAAAATTAATGACCATGTCGGAGAATATTAATGATAACATCGAGAGTAGTGTAAAGACCAGAAATTTCATACACTTAATAGTAGAAAATGACCTTATGGAGGGAAAGAACAACAAAAGGGTGCATACCCGTTTCCCGCCTGAGCCTAATGGTTATTTACACATAGGACATGCGAAAGCTATTTGCCTTGATTTTGGTACTGCTGAGAAATTTGGTGGCAAATGTAATCTTCGCTTTGATGATACAAACCCGTCAAAAGAAGATACTGAATATGTTGATTCTATTCAGGAAGACGTTCGATGGTTAGGATTTGATTGGGAAGACAGGCTTTATTATGCATCTGATTTTTTTGACAGGCTATATGAATTTGCTGTTACATTAATTAAGCGGGGCAAGGCTTATGTTGATGATCAATCGGCAGAAATAATTAGTCAACAAAGAGGAACTCCGACTAGACCGGGAATCGAAAGCCCATTCAGGAATCGTTCAGTTGAAGAAAATATTGATTTGTTTCATCGTATGAAGAACGGTGAATTTCAAAATGGTGATAAGGTGTTAAGGGCAAAGATAGATATGAGTTCGCCCAATATGCATATGCGTGATCCATTGATGTATCGAATAATGCATGCTGAGCATCACAGAACAGGCAGTAAGTGGTGTATATACCCTATGTATGATTTTGCTCATGGTCAATGCGATTTTTTTGAAGGTGTGACTCATTCTCTTTGTACACTTGAATTTGAGATACACCGTCCCTTATATGAATGGTTTATTGATGAATTAACGGATGGTAGTTATCGCCCCAGGCAGATTGAGTTTTCAAGACTTAATCTGACATATACAATGATGAGTAAAAGAAAGCTTCTTCAGCTTGTAGAAGAAGGAATTGTTAGTGGATGGGATGATCCACGTATGCCAACGATTTGTGGATTGAGGAGAAGGGGTTATACTCCTTCTTCAATAAGAAATTTTGTGGAAAAGGTTGGAATTACAAAGACTGAAGGGATAGTTGATGTTGCACTTCTTGAACATTCTGTAAGAGAGGATCTTAATAAAACTGCACAAAGGGTAATGGGCGTTTTGAATCCTTTAAAAGTAACAATAACTAATTATCCTGAAGGTCAGGTTGAAATGATGGATGCAGTCAATAATCCTGAAGATGAAAGTATGGGGACGAGAAAAGTACCTTTCACTAAAGAATTATATATTGAAAAAGATGATTTCATGGAGAATCCCCCTAAGAAGTTTTTTAGACTTTCACCGGGTACCGAAGTTAGGTTGAGATATGCATTTTTTATCACATGCAATGAGGTTATAAAAAACTCTGACGGTGAAGTGATTGAATTGTTATGTACTTATGATCCCGCATCAAAAGGAGGAAATTCTCCGGATGGAAGAAAAGTAAAATCTACTCTGCATTGGGTTTCTGCAACAGAAAATATCAAAGCTGAGGTTCGACTATACGATAGGTTATTCAATGTTGAAGATCCTGCAGGAGATAAGGAAAAAGATTTCAGGGAGCACTTAAATCCTGATTCATTAGACATTTTAAGAGAATGTTATATAGAACCATATGTTAAAGGAGCAAAAGCTTTAGACCATTTTCAGTTTGAGCGGGTAGGTTATTTTAATGTTGATACAAATTCCAGCGATAACAATCTTGTATTCAACAGAACAGTTTCTTTAAAAGATACATGGTCAAAGCAAATGAACAGCTAGATATAGTCTAATTGTTTATTTTCATAATGCAAGAATGATAGTTCGGAAAAGTTAAAAAACAATGTTTTGCAGGTTGATAATGTATTGTTATTAATTACAAACTTCCAATCTTTGCTCTTTACCGATAAAATTCTTTCCTTTATCGAAGAATGAATTTATTGTAAGAATAATCAATATACTTTTGGTATTGAATAAAATTTACAATTATGGATAAGAGACAAAAATTTCACGGACGCAGGTTTTTATTTGGGTTTATTTTATTATCGATAGGATTGGTAATGATCTTAGAGCGTGCCGGTATTCTCAGTTGGGAGGTATATGATTTTCTGCTTTCATGGAAAATGTTGCTTGTGGCAATTGGTGCTTTTGTTTTCTTTAGTGGGAATAAGGGAGCCGGAATAATTGTAATGGGAGTAGGAGCATTTTTCATGTTGCCTGATATTTTCGAAGATTATGGTACAATCAGAAGATTCTTTTGGCCTGCATTGCTTTTATTGGCAGGGTTAGTTTTTATGTTTGGTAAAAAACCTTCTAAAATTCCAGGTTCCAAGTGGGAACCGGGTGTAAATGGGAATCCTGAAGTGAATAATGATTTCTTTGATGAGTTAGCCTTTTTTGGAGGTAAGGAAGTTAATATGCAAACTGAAAACTTTCTTGGAGGCAGAACAACTTCAATTTTTGGGGGAATAGAAGTTGATTTGAGACGTTGCCAGATCTCTGCTGAAGGATGTACCATTGAAGTTACAACTATTTTTGGCGGAAGTGGTTTTAAAGTTCCTAACGACTGGACTGTATTAAACAGAGTTACTACAATTTTCGGAGGTTATTCCGATATAAGGATTAAAGATCCGATGTATGCCCCTAATCCTGCAAAAACAGTTGTAATAACAGGAGTATGCATATTTGGAGGCACAGATATTAAGAACTACCAAAAGCTACATTAATAATAATTTTTAAAGCATGAATCATCCTCTGTTAAAAAACCCTATATTTTTAATTTGGTATTATATATTCTGGATCATTTTATCAGTGGTCCAGTTTTATGTTGATTTGAGGGTTTTTGATGCTAAAATGTCAATAGCATTGGTTGATGTTATTATTTCTAATATTATTTATTCTTTGTTGGGATTAGGTATATGGTATGTTGTTTCTTCCAGTGATTTTAGCTCAAAAAAGCAGATATATTTTGTAATGTACCATCTTTCAGCAATGTTGTTTATCCTCTTTTTATGGCTTTGGCTTTCTAATCAGATAGATATTCTTTTGTTCGAAAAAGCTGACGTAAAGGAGCATATGAAGCAGGTTTTGCCAGGTAAAGCCGGATTAGGAGTAATGATTTACATTTTAATTGCTGTATTTTATTATACTATTTTCTATTACAATAAGATTAAAGACCAGGCTAAGGAAGAGACCAGGCTAAAAGCACTTGTTACTCAAACTCAGCTTAGTGAACTAAAATCTCAGATTAATCCCCATTTTCTTTTTAACAGTTTAAACTCAGTATCATATCTTACAATGACTGAACCTGAAAAAGCTCAGGATATGGTAATAAAACTATCAACCTTTTTACGTTATTCTTTAAAACATAAGGAAAATCAGTTGGTATCACTATCTCAGGAAATGGATCATATTAAATTATATCTCGATATAGAGAAAGTAAGATTTGGAGATAAACTAAATGCTGTTTTCAATATTAATGATTGTGAAAAATGTCTGATTCCTAATATGATTTTGCAACCTCTATATGAAAATGCAATTAAATATGGTGTATATGAGACTACAAATCAAGTTGTCATTAATACTGAAGCCAAATTTATCGACAACATTCTTGTTTTTTCAATAAGCAATAATTATGATTTTGATGCTGTATCAAAGAAGGGAGAAGGTATAGGAATATTAAATATCAGAAAAAGACTTGGGCTAGTATACGGAGATACTACCTTATTGACTATTAAAAATGAAAATCAGATATTTACAGTTACTTTAAGAATACCACAAAAATAATTAACTATGGAAAATAAAATTCAGGCAATAATAATTGAAGACGAAGCCTTAGCAAGAAATTTACTTAAAAGTTATCTTGGCGGAAATAACAAAATTGAAATAATTGCTGAATGCGAAAATGGATTTGAAGGTTTAAAAGCTATTAATGAATTGAAGCCTGATTTAGTTTTTCTTGATGTTCAAATGCCTAAACTTACAGGTTTTGAAATGCTTGAGTTGTTAGAACATAAACCAGAAATAATATTCACAACAGCTTATAACCAATTTGCTATTAAAGCATTTGAACAACACGCTGTTGATTACCTTTTAAAACCTTTTTCAAAGGAGAGACTGATGGTTGCCGTTGAAAGAGCAATTGAAAAGATTGAAGGGAACAAATCCGGAGATTTGCCAATTGATAAATTAACAGAAGTGCCTGAATCCGATGTCCTTGAAAGAGTAGTTGTAAAAGATAAAAATAAAATACACATAATACCTGTTGAACAGATTAGATATATTGAGTCTTTAGATGATTATGTAATGATTTATACAAAAGATAAAAGATTTGTGAAACAAAAAACTATGAAATTTTTTGAAGATCATTTGAATAAAGAGGAATTTATCAGGATACACAGGTCTTATATTGTTAAAGTCGAAGAAATTGCTGAAATTCAGCAATACGAAAAAGAATCACATATTGTTATTTTAAAGAATGACCACCTGAAACTAAAGGTAAGTAAGACAGGATATAAAAATTTAAAAGAGATTCTAAACTTTTAATACTAATTACCATTAATTGGAAAATTAAAAACAAATTTTGAGCCTTTCCCAAATTCTGAATATACTTTAATGTTCCCATTCATTATTTGGGACATTGCTTTGCATAAACAAAGTCCAAGTCCTGCACCGGGAGCAAATGAATCAATTTTATAAAAGCGATCAAATATTTTCTCTAATTTATCTTCTTCAATACCTATGCCTGAGTCTTCTACAGTAATTATTACCTCGTTATTATTAATTTTACAATTTACCTCAATTTTGCCGGTTTTAGTAAATTTTACAGCATTGTCAACTAAATTATAAATTACCTGATATAGTCTTTCTTTATCTGTCGTTATTTGAAATTCAGTCTTTTGTATTTTAAGTTCTACATTATCCGTTATTCTTTTTATAAATTCCAATTCTAATTCTTTAAATAAATCTGCAAGATCAAAAGTTTTATTGTGGTATATAACTGAATTGGATTCTATTTTTGAAATATCTACAATATCATTTACTATTTTGAGCATTTGATTACTGTGGGTTTTTATTACTTCATTAAGTTCTTTTCGCTCTTCTTCATCTTCTGTTTGAGTTATCATATCTGTAAAACCAATGATGATGTTGAGGGGAGTTCTTATTTCATGACTTATACCTTGTAAGAACGATGATTTTAATCTGTCCGATTCTTCAGCTTTTATTTTTGCAGAATATAATTCATCATTAATATTTAGCATGTTATCTTGCTGTTCATTGATTGTCATATATGTTTTCATCAACATGCCAAATAAATTATTCCAGAAAAAGGTAATAACAACACTTACAAGGGCAAGCGTTATGATCATATTAAGCCACATTGGAAATGATTGCATATAATTTGAATTTTCAGGAGAAAACTGAAATACGTTTAATTTAAATAATATGGCAATCAGAATTACAATAAGAAAACTAACAGACGTTAGAATCCATCCTACTTTTTTATTGAAATACAGAAAGGCAACTGCTGTAGCTGGTATTATATAAATATATCCAAATCCATAAAGCCCCCAGGATAATAAACCGGAAAAAGCCATTAAATACATAGCACCCATAAATATTCCACCCTTCAAATTTACATTCATCTTATTTCTGAATATATATAGGGTAACTATAATAATGAAAAGGAAAATATGAACTGCAAAAAGTGGTTTAAAACCAGTTTGTGAAATGCGAAGAAATGAAATTGTTAAACCTAGTAATAATACGAACTGAACTATGATTAGAACTTTGTTTAAAACATTATCCTTGATGTAATTCAATTGCTCTCTAATTTCAATATTGTCCATTAGTTTATGATCTTTAATTATATAGAATCCAAAGAATAATTAAAGTGTAATTTAAAAAGATTTTTTGATATAGCAGGTTTAATTTAGCGGAAGATTTTCTTTGTGATTAGGACGAAAATAAATAAGCTGCTCTTTAAATAAGGCAGCTTTTATTCTTGTAAGAAAAACTGAATAATTAATTATATAACTTTCTTTAATTCTAAGTCAATAGAATTATCTTTATTTAAAATAGTATTCTTTTTATTGTAGTACCTATCAAATTGCTCACCTTTTATTTTAAAAAATGAAATACTTCGAATTAACTCAATAGCATATTTTTCCAATTCTTCTGCACTAGCAGCCATTTCTTCAGCTGTTGTAGCATTTGATTGGATGTTGATATTTATCTCATTAATTGCATTATTGATTTGCTGAGCGCCCAATCCCTGTTCGTAACTTGCTGTACTGATCGATCCGACAAGCTCTGTAGTTTTATCCATCAATGGTATACTTTCATTTAATTTCAAACTGGCCTTGTGAGATATAGTAGAAGTTTTGTTAGACATTTGTTCAATCTCATTAGCAGCTATTTTACTCAATTCTGCAAGTTTACGTACTTCATTTGCGACAACTGCAAATCCTCTGCCATGTTCCCCGGCTCTTGCTGCTTCAACTGCTGCATTTAATGAAAGAATATTTGTTTGAAATGAAATGTCATTTATTATTTTAACTTTTTTAGTTATTTCATCAAGAGCTGTAATTGCTGTGTGTGCTGAAATGTTCCCTTCATTTACGGCCTCGTTTGCTTTTTGAGCAATTTCATTTGTCAGTTCTGAATTTTTAGAATTTCCTGTAATGCTTTCAACCATTTCTTCCATTGAAGAAGAAATTTCTTCTATAGCTGCAGCTTCAGTGCTTGTTCCGGAAGAAAGGTCATCAGATGTAGCCCGTAATTGAGAACTTGAACTGTTAATCTGCATGGAAATATTCATAATGTTTCCGATAGTTTCCTTCAGGGTGCCCGATAAGTTTGATAAAGAATTTGTTAATATACCTAATTCATCTTTTCTCTTAGCTTCATTTTCATCTATTTTAATATTCAATTGACCTTTAGCAAGTAATTGTACATTAATAAGAGAATCATCTAACGGCTTTTTTATGAATTTATACGTCAGGAAAATTAAGAAACCAGAGACTAACATTACTAAGGGCATAGAAATATATTGGGGGTAAACCTTAGGGTAAGCATCTCCAATTTTGGTGCTTATTACTACGAAGAAAATATTTAAAGCCCAAAGTACACCAACCTGAAAAATTATACTATTCTTAAAAAAATACCTTAATAATAAAATCGCAAATGGTATTCCAAAAATTAGTACTATCAAAATTTCTTTTAAAACTGCATTCATATCAATCCTCCTTCACAAGATTTAATTATTATTCAATACTGGAAAGTATTTGTTTTCGTTTTTAATATATTTTAAAGCATTATCGAAATCAGTTGTAAAATTGTTCTTCAAAATGCCTGCTTGAAAACCAATTCTTTGCATATCGAAATGAACATTATAATCGTCACTCATTGTAACCCCAATAATTTTCATTTGATTATTTTTCACTAAAGCCCGCTTGGCAGCAATAAGTCCGTTTATTTCCGGAAGATATATATCCATTAAGACAATATCGGGTGTGTTTTCTTTTATTAATTCAAAAAATTGAAAAGCATCATTTGCCTCACCGATTATTTCGACATCATTTCGACTTTTGAATAAAAATTTCAGGGCATCAATAAATCCCTGATTGTCATCGACTATTATTATTTTTTGTTTTTCACTTACCATCATGAATTTTTTATATGACAAAGATAATTGCATATCAAAATATGATAAAAGGGAAATTATCTGATTCGATTTGGGATAATTACTTGATTTTTCAAGGGAAAACCCTTGTTTATAATTCTACTATGTGGTTTTTTATTGCATATAGAACCAGAGAAACAGAATTTGTTGTATTTGTCTTGTCCATTAATTTAGCCTTATGACCTTCAACTGTCTTCGGACTGATAAAGAGTTTATCTGCAATCTGATTGTTTGAATATGCCTTGCACAGAAGCTTAAGAACTTCTATTTCGCGTTCAGATATTTCTAATTGTTTAATTAATTTTTCTCCCACAGGAGATTGATCTTTTCTTAGTATTATCTTCATTAATAATTCCTGAGAAAAATAGTTTCTGTTTTTATAAACTTCTTTTATTGCTAAAGTCAATTCACTACTCCCGGCATCTTTTAATACAAAACCTTTTGCTCCCGATTCAATCATTTGTAAATAATGCTCCTGATCCCCGTGCATTGAAAGTACTATTATTTTTAAATCCGGATATAAAGCTATTGACTTAGTAGTAGCATTTATCCCATTCATTATAGGCATATCTATATCCATAAGTACTATATCAGGCTTAACTATTTTAATTTTATTCAAATATTCAAGACCATTTGATGCTTCATCAATTACTTCAAAATCAGGATTCTTTGATAATACAAATCTTAACCCTTCTCTGAATAAATCATGATCATCTACTATTATCAGTTTGATTGTTTGTTTATCCATAAGTATAATACTAGATTTTAAGAATTGCTTTTGCTTTGAAACCGTTACCTGGTGACGTAATATATTCAATTGAACCACCTAATTTTTCAATTCTGCTTCTTAAATTAAATAGCCCAATCCCTTTTGAACGAAATATCTCATTATTTATATCAAAGCCTATTCCATTGTCCTGATAATTAATATGTAGCTTTTCTTGCGACTTCTCAATGCTTATGTTTATGAATGAAGACTGGGCATGTTTTATTGTATTGTTGATTAACTCAGTTAAATATCTGTATAAAGATATTTCGGTTTCAGGTTTTAGTCGTTCATCTAAATTTGACTCAAAAAGAATTTCAATTTTCTTGCTGAACCTCACTTTCTCAATGAAAGAGTTAATAGCTTTGGTTAACCCAAAAGTTTCAAGGGCTTGAGGACTAAGGTTATTTGATATGTCCTTGACACTTTTTATTGATTCAGAAAGCACATTTTCTATCCTTTCTTTTATTTCACTATCACCAGGATTTGTAAAGTATAACTCAAGAAATATTCTTAATGTCGAAAGAAGGGGACCCAAACCATCATGCAATTCTCTTGAAAATCGGGAACGCTCTTTTTCTTCTGCATCTATTGTGGCTAAGTATATTTGTTTTTCACGATTTATTTTTTCTGTAAGATCATGCATCATAAGCATATAAACATCTTGATTATTGTATCTTAGTCTTGAAGCACTTATATCAAGATTTTTTGATCCCTTGTATTTGAAATCATATTCAAATTCAAAATGAGAAGAATAACGGTCCGGGCTATTTATAAAATCTTCAAATTGAGTTTCCCCCTTGATTGAAAATATTTGAGCCGGATTTACTGTGTTAATTTCAAAATCAGATAATGCTGTAAAAGATTTAAATGATTCATTGTAATCAATGATTGTCCCGTCTTTATTTATTATTAAAATAGGATCAGAATTTTTGTCGAATATGTTTCGGAAATTCTTTTCATTATTTATTGCAATAAGCTCTGATTCTTTTCTTGTTTCTATTTCAATTTGAAGATCAGATGTTAGTTTATTAAGGGCTTCATTCTTCTCAATAATACTGGCGTAATTGTTCTGTAAGCTTTTTTGTATATGGTTGAATGAAAAGGGAATCATCAATCCCAGCAAAATCATAATTAATGTATAAGTTTGAATAGAAATTACCGGGAAAAGCTCATCTGTTGGCATCTGTTCAATTGCAAGAATATCATTCTTATAAAATATATATGTTAGTGTAAGAAGTGATAGAGATATTGCAATGGCGATAATACTGGCCCTGAAATTAAAAAAAAGTGCAGTAATTATAATCGCAGTGGTAAGCCATAAAAATGAGACCCCCATAAAACCAACTTTAACCAGATCTGTAAACCCTAATAGATAAATACATATGATGATTGCTAATGTCTTGATGTTATATTTAATTTTATAACGAAACAAGGTGATTATTACCATTATACAATAAATTATAGCGTAGATATACCAAAATGAAGTTTGCTTAAACATTACTTCTCTTGAAATTGTGGCAGCCACTAATGGTAATCCGACAATCGAAATCACAACCAAGGACGTGTTAACCAGCTTGTTCTTAGTGCTATACATATCAGTGGTAATGGAGTTAATCATTTATTTTTATTATTATAGTTTTGTGCTTACCCTAATTTAGACTATTTTATTGAATAAGGACAAAAAAAAGCCCGGAAATTTATCCGGGCTTCACAACTAATATCTTTATTTTTTATTTATATAGTCTGTTATCCATTGGCCGACCTCAGACGTTTTATAGGCTTTCCCTTGCCCTGAGATATCTTCAGTGACAATTCCTTCTTTCAATGATTCAGATACTGCTTCCCTTATTAAAGCACCTTCCTCCATCATGTTGAATGAGTATTCAAACATCATTGCCGCTGATAATATTGTAGCTATAGGATTTGCAATGTTCTTACCTGCCGCCTGTGGATATGATCCGTGAATTGGCTCAAAAACACTTGTGTGGATGCCAATTGAAGCCGATGGAAGTAAGCCAAGCGAACCAGTTATAACTGATGCTTCATCTGTTAAAATATCTCCAAACATATTTTCAGTTACCAATACATCAAAGCTTTTGGGCCACTGAATTATTCTCATTGCTGCATTATCAACAAACATGTATTCTGTTTCAACTTCAGGATATAATTTAGACATTTCCTGGGCTATTTGTCTCCATAACCTCGATGTCTCAAGTACATTCGCTTTATCTACAACAGTAAGTTTTTTGTTCCTTTTTATTGCAAATTCATATCCCAACTTAAGAATTCTTTCTACTTCAGCTCTTGTATATACACAGTTGTCAAATGCAGTGTTACCATCATCTTTACGACCTTTCTCGCCGAAATAAATGCCTCCTGTAAGTTCTCGTATACATACAAAATCTGCACCTTCTACCAGCTCTCTTCTTAATGGCGATTTATGTATTAAGGAATCAAAAGTTTCAATAGGACGAATATTTGCATACAATCCAAGTTGTTTACGCATACGCAACAACCCTTGTTCAGGACGAACTTTTGCTGTTGGGTCATTATCGTATTTCGGATCACCAATAGCTCCAAATAATACAGCATCTGCTTCCATACAAAGTTGATGAGTTTCTTCCGGATAAGGATCACCTACTTTATCAATAGCACATGCTCCTGTTATTCCAAATTTGTAATTCAATTCATGACCGAATTTTTGACATACTGCTTTTGTTACATTTAATGCCTGATCTATTATCTCAGGTCCAATTCCGTCACCGGCAAGAATTGCAATGTTGAGTGTTTTACCCATTTCTCTTTAGTGTTTTAAATTATTATTTTATAGCACCAAATGCCGCAAAGTTAAAATGCTTGTGTAGTACTATGTTTTTTGAAAATCCTGTTTTTTTTAATAACTCTAACTGATAGCTTAATGACCTTGGGCTATCTTCACTTTTATATTTTTTCATATTGTTTGTGATATATTCATCATCAAACCTTTCCTTTAGAATGTTAATCCATCCGTTTATCATCATTTGATTAATTTCATCTGTTTCACTGATGATAATATCATTTATCCAGAATGATCCTCCAAATTTAAGTGCTTTATATATTTTCCCAAATACAAGTTCCCATTCGTTTTCTTCTCTTAAATGATGAAGTGTAGTTCCTGCTGTTATTATGTCGAATTTATTCTTACCAAGGTCAATCTCCCTGTAATCACCTAGCAATGTGCTTATTTCCCCTTTTGTAATTTCTTTTAATCTTTTTTCAGCTGCGTAAAGCATATTTTCACTAAAATCAACTAAGGTGCAATCCGGATTGTTGAGAAGGGATGCTACTTTAATTGCATAATTTCCTCCACCACATCCAATATCCATTATGCTTGTAGCTTCAGGATTTGTGATTAAAGCTGATTTTCCAATTAATTCCATGCAAAGAGGAGAGTCTATTGCAGTCGATTGTCCTGTTTCAATATTGATAAACCTTTCGACCTGCAGATCAAAGTTCTTTTTTATTTCTTCGGGTGAAGACTTTTTAATGTTCACTGAATTCATCGTATCTTGTTTTCAATGATATTTAACATCTTTTCTGTTGCTTTTATTGCTGCTGAAGTCTGGTCTGAATCAAGTCCCCTGGTCCTGAATTCATTTTCTCCCAACCAGGTAATTACTGTCTCAACAAAAGCATCAGTTTTTCCTCCGGGAGGTATTGTCACAGAATAATCAATAAGCTTAGGGAAAGGTTTGCGAAGTCGCTTGTATATTTTCTTTATCACATTCATGAATGCATCGTACTGACCATCTCCATGCGCTGTGTCTTCATAAATCCTGTTGTTGATTTTTATTGCAACAGATGCTACTGGTTTCAATCCGTAGGCAAGAGATATGCTATAATTTTTAATTTCAATATTTTTGCTTATCGATTCATTCCTGAGAACATCAGAAACAATATATGGCAAATCTTCTGTGGAAACGGTATTTTTCTTATCCGATAGTTCAATTACTTTGTCTGTAACCCTTTTTAAAGCCTCAGGATCAAGATTTATTCCCATATCTTCAAGATTCTTTTTTATATTGGCTTTTCCTGATGTTTTACCAAGCGCATATTTTCTTTGCCTCCCAAATCTTTCAGGGAGCAAATCATTGAAATAAAGATTATTTTTTGAATCACCATCAGCATGAACACCACTGCATTGCGTGAATACAAATTCGCCAATTAATGGTTTATTTGTTGGAATCCTGATTCCGGAAAATGATTCAACCAACTTGCTGACCAGATTGAGTTTACTTTCATCAACATTTGTTTTCATCTTCAAATGGTCTTTTATTGTTCCGATTACGCTTGAAAGAGGGGCATTGCCTGCTCTTTCTCCAAGACCATTGATCGTAGTATGAATACATGTGACTCCGGCTTTTATTGCATGAAAAATATTGGCTATTGCTAGGTCATAATCGTTGTGAGCATGAAAATCAAAATTCAATTCAGGATATGTATCAACTATTTCTTTGCAAAAATCATATGTCTCATCAGGATTTAAAATTCCTAAGGTATCCGGAAGCATGAAATGATTTACCTGCTCATTCTTTAATCCATTTAGCATAAAATGAACGTATTCTTTTGAATGTTTCATCCCGTTTGACCAGTCTTCCAAGTATAAATTAACTGTCAAACCCTTTTCTTTTGCAAGTTTAATGTTCCATTTAATATCTTCAAGATGTTCTTCGGGCTTTTTTCTAAGTTGTTCAGTTACATGCTTATATGATCCCTTGCATAACAAGTTTATTACTTTAGCCCCTGAATTTACTATCCATTCTATTGATGTTCCGTTATCAACAAATCCCAAAACTTCAATCCTGTCAATATATCCGTTTTTGGCAGCCCAATCAGTTATTTTCTTTACACCTTTGAATTCTCCTTCAGAAACCCTTGCTGAGGCAACTTCTATCCGGTCTATTTTCAATTCGCTTAGAAAAACCCTGGTCATACTCAGCTTTTCCATTTCATTAAAGGATACACCAGTAGTTTGCTCACCATCCCTAAGTGTTGTATCCATTATTTTTATTAGATTTTTTTCCATATAACTCTGAATGAAAAAGTTAATTTGATATTTTGACAGGATCTTTTTTATCTTAATGCTGATTCAAATTCTATGATTTCATTTTTCATCGCTACCAGATAATCAATGTCATCATAACCATTTAACAAGCATACTTTTTTATAATCGTTAATCTCAAATTGCTGTCTTTCTCCTGTTGAATTGTTGGTAATTACCTGTTCTTCCAAATCAACAGTGAATTTTGATTCCGGATCTTTTTCTATTGATTGAAACATCCCGGTAAGAAATTCAGGGCTCACCTGTACTGGAAGAAGCCCGTTATTTAATGCATTGTTTTTAAATATGTCAGCAAAAAAGCTTGAGACAACAACTTTAAAACCTGCATCATAAATTGCCCAGGCAGCATGCTCACGGCTCGATCCGCTACCGAAATTTTTACCCCCTACCAGTATTGAACCTGAATATTGCGGCTTATTCATTATAAAATCCGGATTTGGATTTTCTCCATTGTATCTCCAGTCTCGGAAAAGATTTTCCCCAAAGCCCTTTCTTTCAACAGCTTTTAAAAACCTTGCCGGTATTATCTGGTCAGTATCAACATTCTCTATTGGAAGAGGAATGGACGATGACTCTATTTTTATGAATTTATCTATTGACATAATGATTGTTTTTTATGGGTTAGTAACTTTTCCTGTAACGGCACATGCTGCTGCAACAAGCGGACTTGCAAGCAATGTACGTGCACCGGGTCCCTGTCTTCCTTCAAAATTCCTGTTTGTTGTTGACACTGAATATTTTCCTGCAGGCACTTTGTCAGGATTCATAGCCAGACAAGCTGAACATCCGGGTTGGCGTAATTCAAAACCTGCATTTTCAAATATCTCAACTAATCCTTCTTCTCTGATTTGTTTTTCAACTGCTACTGAACCGGGTACTAACCAGACTGTTACATTGTCTGCCTTTTTCTTTCCCTTTACATAGTTTGCAAATTCCCTGAAATCTTCAATCCTTCCATTTGTACAACTACCTAAAAAGACATAATCAATTGGTTTACCAATAATGGCATCTCCTTCATTGAATCCCATATATTGTAATGACTTCTGGAAAGAGATTTTATCATTACCACTAAGATTTTCACTTGTTGGTATTTTTTCTGAAATTTTGATTCCCATTCCGGGATTAGTACCAAAAGTAATCATTGGTTCTATATCTGAAGCTTCAAAAACATATTCAGTGTCAAATACTGCTCCTTCATCTGTTTTTAATGTTTTCCAATATGCAAGAGCCTTTTCCCAATTTTCGCCCTTTGGTGCAAATTTTCGCCCTTTTACATATTCAAATGTTTTTTCATCAGGTGCTATCATGCCTCCGCGGGCTCCACATTCAATGCTCATATTACAAACAGTCATTCTACCTTCCATCGATAAGTTTTTGATGGCTGAACCTGCGAATTCAATGAAGTGACCAGTTCCTCCACTGGTTGTTATCTTTGAAATTACATATAGGATAATGTCCTTAGCTGTTACGTTAGGCTTCAATTCTCCCTCGATTGAAATAAGCATCTTCTTAGGCTTTGGTTGCATGATACATTGACTGGCAAGAACCATTTCAACTTCACTTGTACCTATTCCAAAAGCTACTGCACCAAATGCTCCGTGTGTTGAAGTGTGGCTGTCTCCGCAAACTATCGTCATACCGGGCTGAGTTAATCCCTGCTCAGGGCCTATGATATGAACTACTCCATGGCCTTCATCTCCTAATCCATAATGAGTTATTCCGTTTTCTTCACAATTGCTGCGAAGCATATCGACCTGATTACGTGACATTTCATCGGCTATTGTTAAATGCTGATCCTTTGTTGGAACGTTATGGTCGGGTGTAGCTGTTGTCAACTCAGGCCTGAATACCTTCAATCCTCTTTTTTTCAAACCAAGGAATGCTACAGGACTTGTCACCTCATGAATGAAGTGTCTGTCAATGTAAAGTACATTTGGTCCTCCTTCAACTTCCCTGACAACATGTGAGTCCCAGATTTTATCAAATAATGTTTTTGCTTCCATAAAAATTTATTTTACTTCGATAGGTATTTTATTTATTGCATCCAGAAAAGCTTCTACTGAAGCAGTGATAATGTCAGTATGTGCCCCAAATCCATGATACGTGTGTTCTTCATGTTGTATTGTCATATGAACCTTTCCTACATCATCACTTCCTCTGGTTATTGCCTGAATTAAAAACTCTTCTAAAGTAACCTGTCTGGTTAAAATTTGTTTAACTGCTTTTATTGCTGCATCAACCGGCCCATTACCATCTGATGTCGCAGTAAACTTTTCTCCGGCTATAGCAAGTCTTACTGTAGCCATAGGATGAATTTCTTTCCCGGTTACAACTTGCAGGAAATCAAGCTTGATTCTTTGATTTTCTTCCCTGATTGCTCCCACCAACATTAACAAATCGTCATCCTTAATGTCTTTTTTCTTATCAGCAAGCTTTAAGAATTCCTGATATACATCATCAAGTTTTTCTTTATCCAGAACATAGCCCAGATTTTCAAGATGATGCTTCAAAGCTGCCCTTCCACTGCGGGCTGTCAATACTATCGAAGATTCATTAATACCAACATCAGTGGGGTCAATAATTTCATAGTTCTCACGGTTCTTTAATACCCCATCCTGATGTATTCCTGAAGAATGTGCAAATGCATTTCTTCCTACAATTGCCTTGTTGGGTTGCACCGGCATATTCATAAGGCTTGAAACCATTCTGCTGGTTTTGAAGATGTTTTTAGTATTTACATTTGTAATGATGCCGAGCTCTTTCTCACGGCTCTTCATTATCATTACTACTTCTTCCAATGAAGTATTTCCGGCTCTTTCACCAATCCCGTTTATTGTAACTTCTACCTGACGGGCACCATTAAGAATTCCACTTATTGAATTGGCAGTTGCCATTCCAAGATCATTATGACAATGGGTTGAAATAATAGCTTTATGAACTCCATTTACATTTTCCATCAGGAATTTTATTTTTTCTCCATATTCATGAGGAAGACAATATCCCGTAGTGTCAGGTATATTTACTACAGTAGCTCCTGCTTTTATAACTGCTTCAACTACTTTGGCAAGATATACATTGTCGCTTCGGCCAGCATCTTCTGCATAGAATTCAACATCTTCAACATACTTCTTGGCATATTTTACAGCGGCAACGGCTCGCTCAAGTATTTCATCCTCGTTCGAATTAAGCTTGTATTTTATATGATATGGTGAAGTTCCTATTCCTGTGTGTATTCTTCCTTT
>CAYUEI010000030.1:0-19031 GCA_964443445.1 uncultured Prolixibacteraceae bacterium
TGCAGTTTTACCACTCAACCTAAAATACCTGAATGTCCGGAATATATTACACCCAAGGACAAGTTTGAATTTTTTTATGATCAACCATTAACAATTAAGTGGGGTGAGGCTACCTGGGCAGATACAATAATTTTTCAGTTTTCAAAAGATCCTGATTTCTCGAAGAGAGAATACTTTGTTGTAGAAGTAATAGACAGCGTTTTTAATGAATATTCATTCCTGCCAGGTGAGTTGGAAAATGCAACATATTATTACTGGAGGGTACTTCCAAAGAACTTTACAGGGATAACTGAATGTGAAACCAGAACACTTATTCCTTCAATTGAAGTAATTCCAGTAAATATGGTAGCAATTGACGGAGCACATATTACAAATTTCACAATAAAAAACATTGAAACATATCCTGATAATTCATTAAGAATCTTTAACCGTTGGGGAAAACAGATATTTGAAAAAAAAGGGTATGCCAATGAATTTGATTTCAGTAATTATCCTTCAGGCACTTACTACTATTTTCTGAATGTAAGTAACGGACCTACACATAAGCCATATAAAGGCTTTGTAGAAGTTGTTAAAAAATGAGAAATGAAAAAAGGTAAGATACTCTATATAGCAATTTTGATTTTATTCCCTTTCTTTTCAAAGGGACAATATATACCTCAATTTTCTCAGTTAATAAAGACTCTTGAATTTGTGAATCCTGGTTATAACGCGTCAAAAGATTATTCGAGTATAATACTATTACACAGGAACCAATGGACAGGGTTTGAAGGTGCCCCTCAAGCTTATGCACTTAATGTTCATTTGCCTATAAATAAATGGCATGCCGGAGTTGAAATGAATATATATACTGAAATGCTTGGATTAAGAACTCAGGCCGATTTTGATCTTGGGATGAATGTAGATGTAAAACTTTCATCATTGTCGTACCTTACATTTGGGTTAACGGGAGGTATGGAATCGAAAATGTATGATTTTTCAAATGCTATTTGGGCAGATGATGATATACCATATTCAAGTGATTATACTCAGAATTTGTTTCATGCAAGTACAGGGATAAACCTTTTTGCACAGGACCTTCATCTTGGAGCCAGTATGTTTTATACACATTTCAACGGAAACAACTACAAAATGAATGAGCGTTTTTCATTTTATTTCAATGGTAGTTATCTTATTCCTGTGGCAAATAGCTGGGCAATAAAACCATCTTGCATGGTAAGGATGTTTTATGGTCAGACTGATATAGACTACGGATTGTTCGTTTTGTTTAAAGACTGGGTATGGTTAGGGGTAGCCAACAGACTTGATCATGCCTTGATATTCATGGTTGATTTTAAAGTGACCAACTTATTCAGGCTGGGTTATAGTTACGATTATTCGATTTCGAAAGATGTTGATTTTAAATATAACAGTCATGAAATAAGGCTCGAGTTTAATATTCCACGTAAAAAGAAAACTTTTGAAAGGATTATTCCTGACTAATAAAAGAATGAATATGAAGATATTATTAGTAATATTAATAAGCATTTATTTTATTCCGCTTGTTTTCTCTCAGGAACCGGATTTCAGGAGGTATGATATTACACCACTCAATGTGAATGAAATTGGAGGATTAAACACCTATAAGAATTCGCATTATATGTTGATATCGACAAGTGTTTTCTTTTCAGACAGGATGAGAGAATCATCAGAATCAAGATCTATAAGGCAAAAATATGATGAATGGGAGATACATTCTTTCGTTCCTGATACGGTAAAGGGGAATATGAATAGTATGTGGTCTATAAAAAATGCTTCTCCAAATGGATTTTCAATTCTTGATGATAATACAGTCGTTTATATTGACAAGCAAAGAATGATCAGATCTAACGATCCTGTAATAGATAAACAAATAAGGAATTTGCTGGATAAAAAATTCAAATATTCATATCCATTTGTATCAAATAATTCTAAAAAAATATATTTCTCATCTGATATGCCGGGAGGTATAGGAGGCTTTGATATATGGTATATTGAGAAAGAGGGTTATATGTGGTCGGAACCCCGGAATGCAGGTGAAAGCATAAATTCAGTAAACAATGAATACAATACCTTGCAGATTAATGACACAGTGATGGTTTTTTCAACTGACAGAAAGATGGGGAAAGGAGTTGATCTTATATTTTATAATACACTTAAAAATAAAGTGTTTGATGTCAATTCAAATATTAATTCTGAATTCGATGAAGTCTTTGTGTGTTACAAGGATGCTCTGTCAATTTTGGTAAATACCAGGAAGAATGGGGTAGACAAAATATACTCAGTACGATGGTATCAGGAGAGGAAAGAAGAAGACGTGATAATTGCGACAAACGAAAACTTATTACCGTCAAAGATTGAAAATATAAATGATAAACCTGTAGATGTAACTCCTAAAGTAGTAGAAGTTGAGGAGCCTGAGAATATGTCGCTTACTAAATTTTTTGAATTAAAGCAATACGATCTTACTCCACAAATGATTGATTCATTAACGGGTATCGCAAATAAATTATTGAATGATAAATTACAGAATATTTTAATATGCGGTCATGCTTCGCCTGACGGTACTGATTTCATAAATATGATGCTTTCATATTACAGAGCAAACACAGCTTCTGATTGGTTGATAGCGCATGAAGTTCCGAAGGAATCAATTTTCAGGATTTATGGGGGAGAGTATTTATTTGCAGAAACTATTTCAGCAAGAAGGTTCTCGTTGTTCTCCCTTAATATGATAGATATTCCTAATCAGATGGTTGTTATAAAAATGGATAATCCAAATCAGTTAAACACTATTCTTGAGCGTTTTAATTTTGATTATGATGAGGCTATGTTTATAAAGAAGGAGCTTTCATATTTGTTGCCTGTTGATCATCAGAATCTTGTTTTAGTACCTGTTTCAGATTTATTTTTCACAAAAGAAGGAGACACTCTTTTCAGCATAGCTAAGAAGTATGGTATGTCTATGGAAAAAATAAAGAAAGTAAATGGGATGAAGAGTGAGTCAATTTCTGCAAATCAATGGATTTATATACCTGTAGAATAGCTTTCTGCTATTGCTATTTTTAAAGCCGGCAACTATAATGTCGTTTTATCACCCTTAAAATAATTATTTGACACCCAGTATAAGCGTTTAATGAATTAATTTTGTGGAGAATAATTGTAAAACTACAGAATAATGAAACGGCTTATATTTTTCATTTTTTTAATTTCAACTTTAATATCATTCGGGCAAAATGAAATACCTGCTTTCCCGGGAGCAGAAGGAGGAGGCATGTATTCAACAGGAGGCAGAGGTGGGAGTGTATATTTTGTAACATCGCTTGAAGATACAAATACTGGTAATGACGGAAAGGGTGAAGGGACATTGAGATGGTGTCTTTCTCAACCGGGTCCAAGAACAATAGTATTCAAAGTTTCCGGAATAATAAGGTTAAAATCGGGATTGAAGATACCTGCTAATACAACGATAGCAGGGCAAACAGCTCCGGGAGATGGAATCTGTATAGCAGACAATAATGTTCAGTTAAATGGGAATAATTTGATAGTAAGATATATGCGATTCAGGATGGGTGATTTAACCAATGTTGAAAATGATGCATTCTGGGGTAGAAATTTTACTAATGTTATTATTGATCATTGTTCAATGAGTTGGAGTACTGATGAATGTGCTTCATTTTATGACAACACTAATTTTACTTTACAATGGAGTATTCTTTCTGAAAGTCTGAGAGCATCGGTTCATGATAAGGGAAATCACGGATATGGAGGAATATGGGGAGGGAAGACAGCAACTTTCCATCATAATCTGCTTGCACATCATGATAGCAGGAATCCGCGAATGTGTGGATCAAGATATTCAAATAAACCTGAACTGGAATTGGTAGATTTCAGGAACAATGTGATTTATAACTGGGGGAGTAACAGTGGATATGCAGGCGAAGGGGGCAGTTATAATTTTGTAAACAATTATTATAAACCTACTACTTATTCATCTAATGCAACCAGAATTTTTCAACCATGGGGTGATGATGGAAAGAATGCACAACCTAGAGGAGTTTGGGGAAGATTCTATGTGAAGGGCAACTATATGTATGGCAGTGAATCAGTAACAAATGACAACTGGTTGGGGATACATCCTGATGCTGGAAAAAACAAAGATTCAATAAAATCAGTCACTGAATTTAAGGTTCCTTTTGTAACGACTCAAACAGCAGAAAAAGCTTATGAGGCAGTACTTAAAATTGCAGGGGCAAGTTATAGAAGAGATTCAACAGATATGAGAATAATTGATGAAGTTACAAATCTTCTTGCACCCAAAAGGGCTTCAAATGGAACAACAAGAGGGGGCTTGATTGATTCTCAATCTGATGTAGGTGGTTGGGAGGTATACACATACAATTCTGAAGAGGTGCCTGCTGATCTTGACAGAGATGGCATGGCAGATGAGTGGGAAACAGGGAAAGGGCTGGATCCCAATGATAATAGTGATGGGAATAAATTAGATACAAGTGGATATACTATGCTTGAAGTATATCTGAACAGTATTTTAGGGGAGTCAAATGTTAGTAGTAATAACACAAAAGAAAATGGATTTAAAGGAAGGGTTTATCCTAATCCGGTTATAAACAAAAGTAAAGTAAGTTTTAATATTAATCATGAAGGTATAATCCGAATTGACATTTTATCAATTTCAGGGCAGCTTTTAGTTAATGTATGTAATAAAAACTTTAACGAAGGGGTTCATGAAATTACTATGGATACAGATACTTTAAGCCGTGGATTATATATATGCAGAATAAATTCAGATTCAGGATATAATCAATTAATAAAATTTGCAGTGAACAGATAATAATAAAAAGAAGGGCATCATCTAAACGATGCCCTTTATAAATTCATCTATTTTGGTTTTTAATTTCCCTTCTTCTCCTAATTTCTTTATAAACGCACTACCAATAATACCGCCATTAGCATATTGGCAGGCTCGATTAAAAGATTCCCGATCAGTAATATTAAATCCAATTTGCGTTGGATTTTTCAAGTTAAGGTTTTTAACCCTGTTGAAATAATTAACTTGTTTTTCATAATCTACTGTTTTATTTGCGCCGGTAGTTGAAGCAGAAGATACCATATAAATAAAACCATTACACTCCTTATCATATTGCATAATCCTTTCATCTGATGTTTGAGGAGTAATCAGAAATACATTGTTTAAATTATATTTCTCGTAGAGGTGTTTGTAGTCTTTAATATATTCATCCAGAGGTATATCCGGTAAAATCAATCCTGAAATGTTGCATTCTTCACATTTCTTCATGAAATTTTCTAGTCCGAACTTCCAGATAGGATTAATATAACCCATCAACAGGATAGGTATTTTAACACTATCTTTAATTTTATTTAATTGTTCAAATAAGACATTAAGACACATTCCATTATTAAGTGCCTTATTATTACTTGCCTGAATAGTAGGACCATCAGCAACAGGATCACTGAAAGGAATTCCTATTTCAATAATATCAGCACCTGATTCTTCCAATTGAGTTATGATTTCTGCAGTATCATTTAATTCGGGATACCCTGCTGTGAAATAGATTGTAAGAATATTGCTGTTTTTTTCTTTGAATTTCTGTTGTAATCTGTTCATGATTTATTTAATATAATTGATGTAAGTATCCATATCCTTGTCTCCTCTTCCTGAGATATTAACTATAACAATATCTTCAGGATTGAAGCTAAATTTTTTAAGTCCGGCTAAAGCATGAGCTGATTCAAGGGCAGGAATAATTCCTTCAGTTTTTGTTAGTAAGAATGCTGCTTCAAGAGCTTCCTGATCAGTGGCATCGATATAAGTTGCACGACCTGTTTTATGAAGATTAGCATGAATAGGACCAATACCGGGATAATCGAGGCCTGCTGAAATAGAGTAAGGTTCTATTATCTGGCCATCGAAATTTTGCATTAATAAAGTTTTTGAACCATGGATAAAACCTTCGTCTCCGCATGCAATAGTTGCAGCAGTTTCGTTAGTGTTTTTTCCTTTACCGGAAGCTTCGACTCCTATTAGCTTTACATTTTCATCATCAAGAAAGTGATAAAAAACTCCGGCAGCATTACTCCCTCCACCAACACATGCGAATATATAATCGGGAGAAGATTTGCCTGCTTGTTCATCAAGTTGCCAGCTAATTTCTTCACTAATTATGGATTGAAATTTTGCAACAATTTCAGGATATGGGTGAGGACCAACAACAGAACCAATCAAATAGTAAGTATCTTCGGGGTTATTAATCCAATCTCTCAAAGCTTCGTTTGTTGCATCCTTAAGAGTTTTGTTTCCACTTATGGCAGGAATTACTTTTGCACCAAGCATTTCCATTCTTTTTACATTAGGCATTTGCCTGTTGATGTCAGTTTCCCCCATATAGACAATACATTCAAGGTTCATTAAAGCGCAAACAGTTGCAGTAGCTACTCCATGTTGCCCTGCTCCTGTTTCAGCAATTATGCGGGTCTTTCCCATTCTTTTTGCAAGAAGTATTTGTCCAATGGTATTATTAACTTTATGAGAACCGGTATGATTGAGATCTTCTCTTTTTAAGAAGATTTTTGCGCCGTATATTTCACTTAATCTCTTTGCAAGATATAAAGGAGTAGGACGCCCGACATAATTTTTAAGCAGATCAATGAACTCTTGCTTAAATTCATACGAGTTGATTATTTCTTTATAACAATCATTGAGAGCATCTACATTTGGTTTAAGCATTTCAGGAATAAATGCTCCTCCAAAATCTCCGTAATAACCTTTATCGTTTGCTAAATAATTCATATCTATTTTTCTTTTAATCTTATCTTTAATATAAAATCTGATATCATTTTAAAATCTTTTATTCCCGGCGATATTTCAAATTTACTGTTGATATCAATACCGGCAAAAGAAGGGTGGTTTATTGCCAGGATTTCATCAACATCGTTATCACAAATTCCGCCACTTAAAATGAAAGGTAGGGTTTCGTTATAATTTTCAAGTAGGTTCCAGTCGAATTTTGTTCCTGATCCACCGTGTAATATAGTAGGAGTATCAAATAGAAAGTAATCACATACAGAAATGTATTCTTTAAAATCATTTTTTTTATTCAGGTTGAATGCCTTGATGACAATTAATCCTTTATTTTTTAATTTTTCGCATAAATCAGGTGATTCAATACTGTGGAGCTGAACTGAATCGAGGTGCCATCTTTCAGATGTATTTAGTATTTCTGATTCAGTAGCATTAACAAAGACGCCTGTTTTTGAAATATTTTTATTGATTTTAAGGATATCTTCCGGATTGATTTTCCCTTCAGCAAATCTTGATGATTGATTATAAAAAATAAATCCGAGCATGTTGATTTCTAATGTTGATAGTTTCAGCATTATTTCTGGATTACCCATTCCGCATACTTTTATAATCATGGCTTTTGCTTTAGTATTATTTTAATAATTCCGAAAACTTTAAACAAGCTTCTCCGGGATCTTTTTCTTTCATAAATGTTTCTCCCATAAGAAATCCTTTATATCCATATGTTTTAAGCATTTTTATAGTAGAAGGGTCACTTATTCCGCTTTCAGATATTTTAATAAATTTATCAGGAATAATTCCTGCCAGATTGATAGATTGGTTAACGTCTACTTTGAATGTTTTTAGATCACGGTTGTTGACTCCTACGATATTGACATAATCGGATATTTTTTCGAGCTCACTTTCATTGTGAATTTCGAATAACACTTCTAATCCAATTTCCTTAGCCAGATGAGCAAATTTATGTACTTCATTTTTGGAAAGAGAAGCAGCAATAAGAAGAATAGCCGAAGCACCGATTGCTTTTGCTTCATATATTTGAAACTCATCTACTATGAAGTCTTTTCTAAGCAGAGGAATGTTTACTACTTGTGCTGCTTCAATAAGGTCATCAGTACTTCCTCCAAAATATTCAAGATCAGTTAGAATTGAAATGGCCGAAACCATTGCTTTTTCGTATCCTCCGGTAACATCACCCACTGTAGAATGGTCGTTAATAATACCTTTTGAAGGTGATTTTCTTTTATATTCGGCGATAATTCCTGTGTGTTTTTCTGACAGTAGAAATTCAGATAAAGATGGAACTTCACTTTTAAACTTAGGCATTAACTTAAGATCATCAATTGAGATGAGTTTTTTTCTTAAGGCGACTTCAGCCTTTTTGTGTTTAATTATTTCATCAAGTATAGTCATAGTTAATTTTCTTCAATTTTTTTTTCCATTATAACCATATTAATTTCTTCAGGCGTTGACATTTCTTTTATAATCCTGTATCCAATTTCTTCATAGAGCTTAATATTAAAGGAGCTTTTAGCCCCTGTTCCAAGAACGAACTTTTTAGTGTCGGGGAAATATTCTTCAATTTTATTCAGAAGATTCTTACCTAAACCAAATCCTCTGTATTCAGGTAATACTGCAAGTTTATTGACCCAGCAGGCTTCGTCACATTTATTAGCTCTTATTGTTCCTACTATTTTTTCATCTATAGTAGCCTTTAATACAATTTTATCCTTACATTCCAAAATAAGGTCATCTATTGTTTGGGTTATTGGTTTGATATTAAAATTACCGTATAATTCTGCTTCAGTGATAAAAGCTTTTTTCTGAACATCAAGTATCCTTTCATAATCATGAGTATTAGCTTGACTAATAATTATTTTTTCTGTAATGGCCATATTATTTTTATTCTTCTTCATTGAGCTGAAAATAATTATTCAATTACTTTTTCAAAGACTTTTGCTGCCTTTTTACCTAATAAAGAATCTTTTGCTTCTTCGATACATGATTCAATTGATTTCAGAGGACAAATAGTTTTAATTGCCATTGCTGAATTTATTAGTACAACGTTATTTTGTGCAATTGAGCCTTCACCTGATAAAACAGATTTAAAAATAATAGCAGCTTCTTCTACAGTATTCCCTCCAAATAGTTGTTCTTCAGAAAGTCGTTTCATTCCGACTTTCTCGGGAGATAAGATAATATCATCATTGTTTGTGACAACCTTAAAATTTGATGTTAAAGAAATTTCATCATAACCATCAAGAGAATATACAATTGAGAAATTCTTATCAGTTTTTTGAAACAAATAATTATATAATCTTACGGTTTCGAGGCTATATACCCCTGTTAGCTGATTTTGAGGGTTAGCAGGATTGACAATAGGACCAATAAGGTTGAAAAAGGTTTTCATTCCCAATTCCTTTCTTATAGGACCAACTGCTTTCAAGGCAGGGTGAAAAAGGGGAGCATGCATATACGTAAATCCGAATCTGTCAATTTGTCTTTTAAGGACTTCTTCATTATTAGTAAATTTATAACCGAAGTACTCCATTACATTACTTGATCCGCAAGCAGAAGAGACGCCAAAGTTTCCATGTTTTGCAACTTTATAGCCAGCACCTGCTAATACCAGAGACGATAATGTTGAAATATTGAAAGTGTTTTTTCCATCTCCTCCGGTTCCACAAAGGTCGATTGTGTTGAATTCTGATAGATTTATTTTAACACATAGTTCAATAAGAGCATCCTTAAATCCGGCTAATTCTTCAGGAGTGATATTCCTCATCATGTATACCGACATGAAAGCTGTTACTTGGGATTGATTGTACTTCAGCGCAGCAATATTCATGAGGATATCTTTTGCATCTTCTCTTGAAAGAGTAAGATGTTGTATTAGTTTATGTAAAATTTCTTTCATCTTGTTATATGTTTACTTTCCATTTAGAAAATTTGCCATTATTTGTTTGCCACTTGGAGTGAGTACTGATTCCGGATGAAATTGTACCCCGCGAACATCAAATGTATTATGGTATAAAGCCATTACATGTCCTTCATCATCAGTAGCTGAAACTTTAAGATCAGAAGGAATAGATTCAGGATCTACTACCCAGCTGTGATATCTTCCTGCCTCAATAGTATCAACTAACCATCGGAATGACCTGTCGTTGTTGTCTGTAATGTTGACGTTAGTGGCAATTCCATGATAAACTTTATTCAGGTTTATTAATCGTCCACCATATACCTCAGCTATAGCCTGACACCCAAGACAAACACCAAAAATACTTTTACTTGGCCCGTAGGTTGATATTACTTGTTTAAGAATACCTGCCTCATCAGGTACTCCCGGACCGGGTGAAAGGACTATTTTATCATAAAAACCTACATCTTCAATAGATATTTTATCATTTCGATATACATCAACATTTGAACCATGAGTTAATTCCTTGATTATGTGAACAAGGTTATATGTAAATGAGTCGTAATTGTCGAGTACTAATATTTTACTGCTTGTCATATTTCTTTATTTTTAGATACTTAGTTCTTTGTTTATTTTTTCAGCTTCAATAATGGCCATTTTTAATGCCCCCAGCTTATTGTTTACTTCCTGTAATTCATTTTCACATTTAGATTCAGATACAATACCAGCGCCGGCCTGATAAGTGAGCTTATTATTCTTACTCATAAAGGTTCTGATTGTAATGGCATGATTAATATCACCATTAAAACCTAAAAAACCAATTGCACCGCCATAATAAGAACGTCCGGTATTTTCAATCCTGTCTATAATTTCCATTGCTTTATATTTTGGAGCACCTGATAAAGTTCCTGCAGGAAAGGTATCTCCGAAAACTTTTATTGTATTTGTTTCAGGGTTCAACTGACCGCTAACTTCTGATACAAGATGTAGAACGTGAGAATAATACTGAACTTCTCTGTAGTTTTCCACTTTTACGTTAGTTGAATTACGGCTTAAGTCATTACGTGCAAGGTCTACAAGCATGACATGCTCAGCGTTTTCCTTTTTATCTTCAGAAAGTTCTATTGCTAATTTTCTGTCTTTTTCATCATCACCTGTTCTTCTTAACGTGCCTGCTATTGGATTAATAATAGCCTTTCCTTTATTTACTATGAGTTGCGCTTCGGGAGAAGAACCGAATATTTTATAATTACTGAAATCGAAATAAAAGAGATAGGGGGAAGGATTGATGCGTCTTAATGCTCTGTAAACATTAAATTCATCACCTGAAAAACCTTGCTGGAATCTTCTTGATAATACAATTTGAAAAACATCACCAAGAAAACAATGTTTTTTACCTTCTTCAACCATTTGCATGTATTCTGAATCAGTGATATTGGAAGTTTCTTTCCCTTCGGTTTTAAATTGGAATGTCACAACATTCTGATTTAATAGTATTTTTGAGATATCTGAAGTTTGACTTTCAAATCCATTAATACTGTTTTCAAGAAGAGTAATATCATTATTAAAATGATTGATAGCTATAACATATCTGTGAAATGCATATCTAAGTTCCGGGATTGAGGTTTCTTTATCTTCTCTTTCGCTGAGGTTAATGGTTTCGAAATATTTAACTGCGTCATAAGTTGTATAACCCCATAAGCCGTTTACTATTCCTTTTTCTTTAATTTCAGTTATTTCAAATTGACTTATAAACTCATGAAGTTTGTTGGTTACTTTATTTTCATCAGAAATTTTTTCTTTTACAACTACTTCGCCTGGTAAATTAATTGAAATAACTAAATCTGCTACTTCAAAGTATGCAAGCTCGTCAAAGCATATATAGCTCATACTATTATTTGAGCCATGATAATCACTACTTTCGAGTAAAAGAGTATTTGGAAACAGATCTCTTATTTTCAAATAAACACTTACCGGGGTTACAAGATCGGCTATACTTCCCGATAACCTTATTAATCTTGTATTGACTTTAATTTTTTCCATTTTATCTGAATGTTTAATTTGTTTAGATTTTATTGGTTTAAAAAGAAAAAAGGCTTGCCGGAAGTTCCGACAAGCCTTTAAATATCTTTTCATTGAAATACACAAGTAGCCTGCTCAACTTCCGATTGAGAATTTGAAGTTGTGCCACCACCATATATTTGCAACTAATATTGTCATATCTCTATTTTATGAGCACAAATAAAAATATTGCTTTTGTCATTTCAAAATATTTTAGGATAAAAAAGAATAAAATATTAAAATAAATAACCTCAATAAGATAAAATTGATGTATTATGATTCTTTCATTGGCAGTTCAATATAAAATGTTGAGCCTTCACCAAGCTTAGAATCAAAGTATATTTTACCTCCTAAAAGTTTAACGAGGCTTTGACTTATGGATAATCCTAATCCTGTTCCTTCAGTCATTTGATCAGCCTGGAAATATCTGTTAAACACTTTTTCTTTATTATCTTCATGAATACCAATTCCAGTATCTTTTGCATAAAGTATCATCTTTTGTTCTACAGGATTTATAAAATATCCAAGCTCAATTAAACCTTTTTCAGTGAATTTGAAAGAATTATTGAGAATATTGCTCATCACCTGATATAATTTATCTGCATCAGTATATAATAAGTCTTTACCATCAGGAAGCATTGTTTTTATGTTAAAATCAATTCTGTTTGTTTTTTCATTTGTTTTATAATAATCAGTTAATTCGGATATCATTTTATTGACGTTACATGGTTTAATATTAACATCCATCTTATTAGCGTCAATTTTTGCGATATTAATAATATCATCGATTAAGTGTAAAACTTGTTCAGTATCGTGTCGAATTATATTAACGTAATTATTTTTTTCAATTGGAGTTATATCTTCTTCAGTTAAAAGATTAGAAAATCCGACTATGGCATTCAATGGAGTTCTGATCTTATGGCTCATATTTCCTAGATAAGCTGATTTCATTCTATCAGATTCTTCAGCTTTTTCTTTAGCTTTTATTAGCTCTTGCTGTATGCTGATTCTTTCTGTAATGTCTTCAATTAAACCTATAAGTTGTTTTGGTCTATGATTCTCATCTCGTTTTGCAATTAGTATTGAAGCACTTAGCCATATTACACCTCTTTCCGGATGAATAACCCTGAATTCAGAAGATAATGTATCTTTTATTCCTTTCCCTAAAGAATCAAATTGATCGGTAATAATCTTTAAATCTGAAGGGTAAATATTATTAATGATATTTTCTGAATTTCTTTCTGATTTTCCTTTAAGGAGGAATTTCCATTCATCAGAAAGTGATATCTCATCAGTTTTAAAATCATATTCACAAAATACCAATCCTGAATTTTTAACAGCAAGACTTAATTTTTTCTTTTCTTCTTCAAGCCTGCCTTGTAGGTTCTTTATTTCACTGAGGTTAATAAATGTTTCCATTATTGCTTGTTTACCATCCATAAACATTCTGGTTACATTTCTGAGAATTGGAATTTTCTCACCTTTTGAATTAAATAATAAGCTTTCAAATCCGGAAATGTTTTCAGTTGTTGTTTTCAGTATTTCTTTTTGTTCATCTGTTAATGGTGAAAAGAAGTTTTGAGTAACATTTCCTAATACAGCATCTTCCGGTGCATCAATTAATTCGCATGCATAAGGATTGGCAGTAACAATAAGATTTGAAGATGCATCTGTTATAATTATACCAACCTGTACTTGTTCAATAATATGTCTTTTAGTGTTCTCACTGGCTTCAATCTCTTCATTTTTGAGGTGATAATCACTAATCATTCTGGAAACTTTACCAAGTTCAGAAGTATTGTTTATTAAAGGTTGAATATCAACAGAATTTCCTTTCTCTAAAGATTTTGATATTTTATTTAGAGGTGATATAACCCACAAAAGTAATGCAAGTATTAACAGAATTACTGTAAGTATCATCGCTCCTGACATTAGCCAATTGTCTGAAGAAGTAGTGTTTTGCCATAAAGCTAAGAATGGCAATTTTAAATTTACTATCATTTTATGAGTAACGCTGCCATCATATGATAATAGAGGTCTTTCAATTCTAATATCTTTTTTAGATACAGGCGCTAAAATTTCATCAGAGCTTTTAAAACTTATCTCTGAATTATTTATTTCCTTTTGAAAATAATCTACCCATCTGTTATCAAGTTGTGTTGCTGAGAAAAAATAACCTTTGGGATTACTTTTATCCCCAATTATTGTAGTGAAGATTCTGTATGCTTTATTGTTTCCTGATAAATAGAAATCTTTTCCTGATCCACTTTCGAAAATGTTTGATATTTCATCGCGGGAAATAGATAGAAGATTTTTTTCAACACCTCTGTGAGAATAAAAATAGAATAAGGAAGCATCATTTTTATAAAACCAAACAGCATCAACATTGAAGTGACTCATTACCATAGTATCTAGTTCAAATGATACTATTTCAGGTATAGGTTGAGGTTGCGACATGAAAGTATAACTAGATCCGGATGAGCCTACTTCATCGTTATAGGTCTGAAATATCTCAGACCTTTCAGGTGAAAGCATTTTGTCTATCAGAATATTATATTCCTCACTTATAGAATTTTTTATTAATTTAATTTCGTTCTCAGCTCTGAAATGAACAATACTGATACCGGCGAATACTATTATAGATATCCCAATAATCAACCATATAAAACGATAGAGTAGTTTCATGATGATTCTCCTTTTAATTTTTTAAGTTTTCAAAATTCATGGTATTTCAAATGCCCATGAAAATGACCTAATTCACAATTCCCATTTGATATTTGAATAGGAAAGTTAAGAAAATACTGAATATAAAAAAAGCCATTTGAAATAAATGGCTTATAATTATTTTAATAAGTTGTTTTTTAACTGATTTTTTTCTCAATCCAATTTCTTGCATTAATAAAAGCCTTCATCCATGGTGTAACATCATCATTAATATTTACACCCGGATAGTAAGGACATTGCCACGGCATTATTGCTCTTTCAGGATGAGGCATCATTGCAAGGTGACGTCCGTCTTCAGTGCAAATACCTGCAGTGTCGAAATCTGACCCGTTAGGATTACCAGGATATTCGGAATATGAATATTTAACTGCTATGTTATAATTTCCTTCGCCCGATGGCAAATTAAATTTTCCTTCTCCATGAGCGACCCACACTCCTAATCTTTCTCCTGACATATTTCCAAGCATGACAGACTTGTTTGGCTGAATAGTTACATCTATAAATTCAGATTCAAATTTCATGCTTTCATTATGCAACATTGTGGGTTTTATAGAATTCCCTTGTTTTACAAGATCCAATTCAACCATTAACTGACATCCGTTGCAAACACCCAGACTCAATGTATCATCTCTTTTATAGAAATTTTCAAGAGCAATCCTTGCTTTGTCATTATATTTAAATGCTCCTGCCCATCCTTTAGCTGAACCAAATACGTCTGAGTTGGAAAAACCTCCTACGAAAACAATCATGTTTACATCAGAAAGGTCTTCTCTGCCAGATATGAGATCTGTCATATGTATGTCTTTTACCTCCATGCCTGAAAGATACATGGCATAAGCCATTTCCCTGTCACCATTTACACCCTTTTCCCTGATTATAGCTGCTTTTACTTTGGATTTTACTTTATGATCAGGATCAATTCCCAGTAATGAATATTTTCCGAGGAAATTACCGAAATCAGGTGAAAGTTCATTTTTCTTGTAATTTTTAAATCTTTCTAAAGCTTTAGTTTCTCCACTTTGTTTTCTGTCAAGCAGGTATGAAGTTTTAAACCATAAGTCGCGTAAAGAATAGATGTCAAATTCGTAAACTTCAGAATAATTGTTAATTATTACTTTTCCTGAAGAAGTAGGGATTCCTATTTTTATAGTTTTAATTCCATTTTTTGCTAAAATGGCTTCCGCTTTTTCATCTGTCTGAATTATTATTCCGGGGTTTTCTGAGAATAATAGCTTTATTATATCTTGTTCACCTATTTCAGTCAAGTCAGCTTCAATGCCCATTTCATTATTACTAAAACACATTTCAAGAAGAGTGGTTATTAAACCTCCTCCACTAATATCATGACCACTGTATATCAGACCTGATTCAATTAATTCCTGAACAGTGTTGAAAGCTTTTATGAAGTATTCGGAATCAGCTACTGTCGGTGTATTTTTACCCAAGGTATTAATTGTCTGGGCTAAAGCACTGCCACCTAATTCAAGGGATGATTTTGAAAAATCGATATAATAAATTGATTTGCCTTTAATCAAAACGGGTTCGATAACTTTTTTAACATCAGAAACTTCGCCTGAAGCTGAGATGATAACTGTTCCCGGTGAATAAACAACATCATTCCTGTACTTTTGAGTCATAGAACAACTATCCTTACCTGTTGGAATATTTATACCCAGGGAGCATGCAAAATCACTCGCAGCTTTTACTGCATCATATATCCGGGCATCTTCACCTTCATTTTTACAAGGCCACATCCAGTTGGCACTTAAGCTTATACTTTTTAATCCTTCAGACATTGGTGCCCATATTATGTTTGTCAAAGCTTCGGCAATAGATAATATGGATCCGTTAGCTGCATTAATTAATCCTGCTGCAGGAGCATGTCCTAAAGATGAAGCCAGACCTAATGTTCCCGTATAATCCAGAGCTATTACTCCAAGATTATTAAGAGGTAATTGTAATTTTCCTGCACATTGTTGTTTTGCAATTCTGCCGGTAACTGATCTGTCTACTTTGTTTGTAAGCCAGTCTTTGCATGATATATTTTCTAATTGAAGAACATTTTCGATATAATCCTGAATTTTCTCAATATCATATTTAATTTCAGAAAAATTGGAATCTATTCTTGAATCACTCATAATAGTTTTAGGGGGATTCCCAAACATGTGTTCAAGTTTCCAGTTGATAGGTTTTTCATTTGTCTTTTCCTGAACAAAGACAAAATTCATATCATTAGTTGTTTCACCTATTACATACATTGGAGAGCGTTCACGATCAGCAATTTTTTTCACTGTTTCAATACTTTCTTCACTGATTACAAGACCCATTCTTTCCTGTGATTCGTTTCCAATAATTTCTTTCAGAGAAAGAGTAGGGTCACCTACCGGAAGATTTTCAATATTTATCTTACCACCGGTTGCTTCTACTAATTCTGAAAGGCAATTTAAATGGCCCCCTGCACCATGATCGTGAATTGAAACAATAGGATTTTTATCAGTTTCAGCTAAAGCCCGGATTGTATTGTAAACTCTTTTTTGCATTTCCGGATTAGCCCGTTGAACTGCGTTTAGTTCAATCGAATTTTCATATTCACCTGTTGCCACTGATGAAACTGCTCCTCCTCCCATACCAATGCGGTAATTGTCGCCTCCTAATAATACGACCTTTTGACCAGGCACAGGAATATCCTTAATACTATCTTCTTTCCTGCCAAATCCTATTCCTCCGGCAAGCATTATTACTTTATCAAATGCATATTTCTTACCATTCTCAAAGTGTTCAAATGTCAAAACACTTCCGTTTATTAATGGCTGACCGAATTTGTTTCCAAAGTCACTTGCTCCATTTGAGGCTTTTATTAAAATTTCTTCAGGAGTTTGATATAGCCAAGGTCTTTCTTCTGTTGCCTGTTCCCATTCTCTGCTTTTTTCTGTACGGGGATATGAAGTCATATATACAGCTGTTCCTGCAATAGGAAACGCACCTTTTCCACCGGCTATCCTGTCACGGATTTCACCACCAGTTCCGGTTGAAGCTCCGTTGAAAGGTTCAACTGTTGTAGGAAAATTATGAGTCTCTGCTTTAAGCGATAATACTGTTTTTATTTCTTTGAGTTCAAAGAAGTCAGCACTTTCCTGATTCCTTGGTGCAAAGTGTTTAACTACAGGCCCTTCTGCAAAAGAGCAGTTGTCTTTGTATGCTGAAACAATTCTATTTGGATTAGTAGCTGTTGTTTTTTTAATTAACTTGAAAAGAGATAATTCCTTTTCAACTCCATCAATGATAAAAGTACCATTGAAAATTTTATGACGACAATGTTCACTGTTTACTTGAGAAAAACCAAATACTTCGCTGTCTGTAAGAGGCCTATTGAGTTCTTTTGATACAGAATTCAGATATTCGATTTCTTCATTGCTCAGAGCAAGCCCTTCTTTGTCATTATACTCTTTAATATCTTCAATGTATATTATTGGCTCAGGTTTTCTGTTAATATTGAAAATCTCCTGATCTAATTTTTCATAAAGATGCTGGAGCATTGGATCATATTTTACTTCCTTATTATCAACCTTATGATATTCTTCAATGCGTGTGATGCCTGAAATGCCCATATTTTGAGTAATTTCAACAGCATTGGTGCTCCAGGGTGTTATCATCTCTTTTCTTGGACCTACAAACCATCCAGTAATTTCTTTTTTTTCAACTAGCCTGGCATTACTAAATAACCAAATAAGCTTATCAATATCCGGTTGTGAAAGTGAATTTTTTAAGCCAACAGCAATAAAGTTGTCAGCCTGATTGTTAAAGAATAAAATCATAATGTCGAGATTATCATTAAGAAAGTTTATAATTGCAAATATAGTAAAAACCGAAAGTTAAAATGAAAAAGGATTATCTTTAGAGATGAGTAATATATCAGTTAACAATACCTTAAACTGTTTATTAAAGAGATTAATTTATTTTATTGAGATGAAAAAACTGTTATTAGTAATATTGATTTTTGTGTTTTTCGGATGTTCTGTTCAAAGAAGTCTTTCAGAAAAACATGTAGGAAAAGGAGTTGAATTGTTGTATACTTACTATGGAGAGCCTAAAAGATCGGAGGTTCTGAAAAATGGGAATAGACTTTTTGTCTATGAAAAAGAAACACTGGTTAAACAAACTGTTATTGGAACAGGGAGAATGACTTTAGATCAAAGAATTAGCCCTTCTTTTATAAAGGTTGAAGTATTTAAATTTGAAATTGATAATCAAGGCATTGTTGTTAAAGCTATCTACGAAAAAAAAATAGATTAAATAAATACTTAAAACTTGAATATTTTTTTTGGTAGGAAAATGTATTTTTTTACTTTTGCATCCGTTCTATGAACGGAGTTCTAAAATTAATGCCCAGATGGTGAAATTGGTAGACACGCCAGCTTGAGGGGCTGGTGCTCGCAAGGGTGTGCAAGTTCGAGTCTTGTTCTGGGCACA
>CAYUEI010000031.1:0-18948 GCA_964443445.1 uncultured Prolixibacteraceae bacterium
AAAATTCTTCTCTTCATTTTGAAGTTTTATATAAACGCTACCATAAAAAGGTTCTTGATAAGTGCTATGGTCTCGTAAAAAACCGTCAGCTTGCTGAAGAACTTACTGAAGATATCTTCTCAAAAACTTTTGAAAAACTTTCTAGCTTTCAAAATCGTTCTTCCTTTTCTTCATGGCTTTATTCTTTATCTTATAACCATTGTATTGATTACCTGCGGCTTAAGAAGAAACTTCATTATCCGGAATATAACAGGGAAAATGAGATTCCTGAAATTATTGATGAAGCTGATGAAAACATGAATGAAATTGATTACGATAAAATGATGATCATTTTCGACATGATTCATACTGAAGAAAAAGCTCTTCTTCTTTTAAAGTATCAGGATAACCTTTCAATGAAGGAAATTGGCGAATCACTCAGAGTTAGTGAAGATGCTGCAAAAATGCGACTTAAGAGAGCAAGAGCACGGGTCGTTTATTTGTACAAACAAAAATTTTGGGAGAAATAACCTCCTGTTTTTGTTACATATTAGTTTTTTTCCGTCAAAACAATAAATCATTAATTGATATAAACAGATGATTAATTTTTTTTCAAAGATTTTTAAAAGCTCCCCGTTTTCACCCCCGGATGAGATAATTAATGCATTAAAAGAAAAATTTCCAGATGTAATTAATATCGAATGGAATAAATCAGGTGATTCATACGAAGCGATTTTTTACAAGGATAGCATTGAGTATATTGCAAACTTCGATAAAGAAGGAGAATTGAAAGTTTACAAAATGTTCCTCCCTGAAGGTTTCCTCCCTGGCAACATTCTTGATTCCATCAGAAAGAAAGGTGAACTAATGAATTCCGTTATGATTAACAAAGGTAATTCTATTACTTATGAAATTATTTTCAGAGATAAAGATCTTGTAAGGTCTGTTATGCTGCTTAATGAAAAAGGAACTATCCTCGAAGAAAGATTGCTTTGATTTACCATTGATTAAAGGATATTTAAAAAGAATCCCTGCCATCTGATTATTAAAACGATGGCAGGGATTCTTTTTTCAAATCAAAGAAAGATCAACTATTACCAAATAGCTGCCCTTTCATTTTCAGGAAGATACATGAAGTCTCCTTCTTTTATCCCAAATGCATTGTGGAATTCAGTTACATTGCGCAAAGGCCCAATGACCCTGTTCCTTCCAAGTGAATGTTCGTCTTCCTGGGTTAACCTTAATTTCTCTTTGTCTCTTATATTACTTGCCCATACATGCGCATATGCCAGGTAAAATCTTTGATCAGGAGTGAACCCATCAATTGATTTTGTTTCCTTGCTTGAATTTTTATATGCCTGATATGAAATGTTTAACCCTCCAAGATCGGCAATGTTTTCTCCCAGAGAAAGCTGACCATTGGCATGCAGTGTATCAAGTACTATAAACTGATTGTACTGATTTACAAGAACCTGTGACCTTTCTTCAAATTTCTTGCTGTCTTCTTCTGTCCACCAGTCATTTAAGTTACCTTCTTTATCAAATTTACGCCCCTGATCATCAAATCCGTGAGTCATCTCATGACCGATTACAACTCCAATTGCTCCGTAATTTACTGCATCATCTGAATCAAGATAAAAGAAAGGTGGCTGTAATATTGCCGCCGGGAATACTATTTCATTCATGGCAGGATTGTAATATGCATTAACCATTTGAGGAGGCATAAACCATTCTGCCTTGTCAACGGGCTTGTTTATCTTACTGAAATTGTATTCTGTCTCAAATTTCCACGACCTGTATACATTATCAAGATAAGTGTCTTTTTTAATTTCTAAACCTGAATAGTCACGCCATTTATCAGGATATCCAATCTTTACATTTATTGTTGAAAGCTTTTCATGGGCTTTTACCTTGGTCTCTGCACTCATCCATGTCAGATGGTCAATCCTTTGTCCTAATGACGTTCTCAGACTTTCAACGAGCTTTATCATCCTTTCTTTTGCCTGCGGCGGGAAATATTCTTCAACATAAAGCTGACCAATTGCTTCGCTTAATGAACCGCTGACTGTTCCCTGTACTCTTTTCCATCGTGCACGTATTTTTTCCTGTCCGGTCATTTCCTTGCCGTAGAAACTGAAATTCTGATCTACAAATGCTGATGAAAGATAGCTTGCTGCTGAATTAATTATGTTCCATTCCAGATAAGGCTTCCAGTCTTCAGCTTGAATATCTGCCATCATTGAACCTATTTCCTTAAAGAATAACGGCATACAGACATTTATGTCTTCCTGTTCTGCAAATCCTATTGTACTGAAGAACATGTTCCAGTCGAAACCGGGTGACAACTCCGACAAACCTTTAAGATTCATCTTGTTATATGTCTTTACAGGATCACGAAGCTCTACTCTTGTCATGGATGCATTCGCCAGCCTCGTTTCAAGCGACATTATCTTTGAAGCTTTTTCAGCTGCTTTTGTCTGATCATCTCCTGCAAGTACAAACATCTTTTCAACATGTTTCACATATTTTTCCCTGATTTCTTTCGACCTGTCATCCTGATTCACATAGTAGTCACGATCTGAAAGCCCAAGTCCACCCTGATAAAGTAATGCAATTACCATGTTACTGTTTTTATCGTCAGTCGATCCAAAGAACGAAAACAACGGACCGTTTCCAGCAAGATGCATCTTTCCAATGTATTGCTGAATATCGCTTGTGGTTTTAAGAGATGCTATCTCTTCAAGATATGGTTTTAAAGGAGCTGCTCCTTGTTGCTCAATTGTAGCTGAGTCCATCCCCATATTGTACATATCGGCAATCTTTTGCCCAATGGTGCCATATTTGTGCTCTTCCGATGTAACCTTGTCGAACAAAGCCTGAAGTTGCTTTTCGGCACTGTCACGCAACTTGTCGAAAGTACCGAACCTGCTCTTATCGTCAGGCAGAGGGTTATTTACTTTCCAGCCTCCGTTTGCATAGTTGTCGAAATCGGCAGCAGGATTAACCGAGAGATCCAGATTCGAAGGGTCAATGGCTTTTACAGCACTCTTTTTTTCTGTCTTGCATGAAGACATTGTTATTGTTAGTATTACCAAAACGGTTAGTGTTAAAATTATAGATTTTTTCATGGAATAAAATTATTAAACGTGTAATCATGAAATAAGACTTTAAACATCTGAAATAATTACAATGTTATTTTAATAAATCTTTTAAAGCAGATCCATAAATTAAATAACCCGTATTCCCCGCAATCGTGCCTTCGTTTTGTCCCCATAGAAACGGCCAGTCATCAAAGTTTTCAAAGTGGTCAGGTCTCCTGAATAATATGCCGGGAGCTACATTGCCCGGAATAAATGAGAAATCAGCCCTGTTATTTCCATAAAAGACTGCCTTTGGACGAGCAGCACCTACCGCTGCCACTAGTGAATAATTGTGATAAGGATGGCAACCAAACAAATAGTTGGATGTCTTGAAAGCATTGCTGATATTAATAACATCCGGGAAATATTTGATTGCAAAGCAAACAGTGGTCCCAAAGTTCATCATGATTCCACCACCTGCCCAATTCCCAAGCCCAATAGGTACTCCGTAAGGATTATCTTTTTCCAGCCAATCAATATATTCCTTGTACTTTACAACATATGGACGTAGTTTTTCCTTGAAAGATGAATCCATATATGGGATTGCATTTAATGCCGTCAACAAACTGAAATGAACACTCCTGTCAAGTGCAGGCCACAAAAGCTTCTGAAATTTATCAACATATTGTTGCTCTCCGGTTGAAATGTAAAGTTCAAGATTTGTAGCTATATCTAATATTTTGCCCCAGCCTAAGCTGTCTTGCGGTATTTTTGCAAGTAATTCATTTCCCTCTTTGAGAAGCCTTTTTGATTGCTGCAATGCCCTGGTTGAAAGATCATCATTATAACCCTTCAACGCCCTGCTTGCCGCCGCAAACATGGTAGCTGCCCTTAGATCAAGGGTTGGATTACGGCTTGTAAATGCCCACATATCATCCTTTACTCCGCTCGACTTTCCATCAGGTGCTTTTTCATAAGGACCAAGATTTGAATTATATGGAAGACCGTCTGTCAATGATGCTGCATCACCAAGATGATGGTAATTGTCAAGTACAGAGTTTGATAGTGTTTGCGACATGTGACCAATGATCTCTGCCTGAGCAACAAGGTTTAATGTACCATGCTCAATAAATTGCAATATATCTGGTGTTCCATCCGGACGATGTAGATTAACATAGCGTTGCTGCTGATCAACGAAAGTCTGATCCCGTAAAGGCTTGAAATACTCCCATGTGTGTACAAAGTTCTGCACCACATTAATGTTTGATTCTGTTTCAATATCAAAATCTCCTGCATCAAAAAAGCCACCTGTATTTAACCCGGGAATCAATTCAAGTGCTTTGTATTTGGTGTCAGTTGTAGGTCCCTGAAAATGAAGGTCGAAATGATCTGTATTTGGCGGAGCCTGCAGATAACCTTCCTTGAAAGGCTCACCATGCCATACTCTGTAAGCCTCTTTTACATACATATGGTTCATGTGTATCGGAATCCATATATCGCTGGTGGCATCGGTGATCTTATCGTAAACGCTGTTGTCTATCAGAAAGTTATTTGTTTTAAATTTGCCATACTGAATGTAGTAAATACCGGGTTCTTTGACTGAAGAAAAATCAAATTTAACATAGTGATATTTGAAATAATTTCCCCAGGAGACGATTTTCCCGCTAAATTTTTTTATGGCATTTCCATCGTCTTCTACTTTATATATCGAAGCTTTTGAAAGTGGTTTGTCTTTCTTATCTAGTTCAACAACAGCAACTTTTTGCTGTGAAGGAATATAGCCCACCTGACTGAATCCGATATTTGGATCTCTGATCCACCCTTTAATGGCATTTGGTTCAACTGTCCAGGTTAAAACCTTTCCTGTCTTTCCGGTAGGAAGTATACTGCGAACAACATACCATCCGTTTTGTGCAAGCACACGTCCGTCGAAAAGCATCAGGTCTGCATCCTGGGAAGTTATTTTAACCATGCGTTCCGGTTCATCGGGTGCAAGAATAAAGTCCCGTCCAGTTTCAAGTGGAAGTGGGTCTATAAATTTGCCTGTCCCCCTGTCGTCTGAAGTTACATAACCTTTAAACTGCTTTGGTTTTTCACTGTTAGGTTTAGTAATGGTATTTCCCACAACATATCGCGGAAATCTGTTAAAACGGCCATCCATCAGATAGGTCTTTCCCCAGTATTGAGAAGGAAGAAACTCAAGGTTAAATCCGGCTCTCCCTTCAAGAACCTTTGGAACGGGCTTATCAAGATAAACAGATATTTCAACATATTTACCCTTTGAAGTGACAACCACTCGTGAATCGAAATCGTAATCCGGGTACCTTAACTTAGCCTCAATTGATTTAGCCTCCCTGTTTACCACCCGGTTTGATGTTACAGGAACAAGGTCCCACTGCTCGGGAGTATTGGAAAGTCTCACAGCTCCCCCCTGACAAGTTCTTACTCCATGGTGAATCAATTCAATACCGGCATTCTTCTCATCGTTGAAACCTCCGGTAAAAAGGTTGTTGTAAACCAGGATATTGACGCCCTGAGTTTCAAAATACTCAAGATCGTTGAGTTTCAGTTCCTGACCCGAAGCATAATTAAATGCCACTGACAGTAGTACTAAAAGTGATAAAATCTTTAAGTTTTTCATAGCTATTGAAAAAATATTAAGTACCCTCTCATGGTTTGCAATTATATTAATTCATCGAAGCAAGGACCATAATCAGGCAGAACAATATACAAAAATATTTATTCCGATAGATAGGCTCTTTGGAAATGACTAAGACAAAAATAGAGGTGATATTTAATGACTTGTATTAATTTCTTCGTAATAATACGAGTAGTCTATCCCTTTCATGAACATTTCCCTGCTGGCAATTTGGGAAGTGAGGACATTCTTAAGCAGTTCTTTAAGGTAGTTATTGTTTGTCGGGCTTTCAGCCATAGCAGTCATATAATCTGTTTTGCCAATCTTACTCCAATCCACACATTTACGGAGGCGTTTTTTCAATATCATATCAAGCCATATACGCATGCTTCTACCGTTTCCTTCCATAAATGGATGGGCAATATTCATTTCCACGTATTTTTCGATAATCTCATCAAATGTGGTTTCAGGCATTTCTTCAATTTGTTTTAATGTGGTACCAAGAAATTGAGCTACTGCAAATTGAAAGCCACCTTTTGAAATATTTCTCTGCCTGATTTGTCCGGCAAAATCGTACAAGCCACCAAACAAATATGCGTGTATTTGTTGTAACCCTTTGGTGGTGCCTATTTCAATTTCATTAATCAAATTACTTTCAAAAAGGGTATATGCTTTTTTCTTGCTTTGCCCGTCAACGCTATTATCACTGTATAAAAACCAATCCAAAAAATACATAGCCCTGTTATTTGGGAAATGCTTTGCCAAAGCAATAATGCCATCACTATCCAATGTATCAGTCAGGTATTTTTTGCCGTCAGGGGCAGTTAATTTCAGTTGGTTAGTGTCACTCACCAACTCGTTTTTTTCTTTTTTGAGTTTTGCTTTAAGGTATTTCCAGTAGTTACGTGTTTTAGAGTAATCAGTTTCCTGATTTAAAATACTAACAACGTCTATCACGCTAAACCACCATTTGGCGTTTTGCTCGTCCCATAAAGCTCTCACTTCACGGTCGTCAAAAAATCGTATGGATATTTTAGTGTTGTTCATTGTTCAAGACTGATTTTAACATGAGGCAATAAAAGTCAAGGTAATTTTTTATCTGAGCACTTTGGATAAAGATGATAATTTTCTGTTAAAGCAAAGATATTTAAAGTTCCAGAATATTGAAATTGAAAAACAATCCCAAAGTAAAGATTTTGAAAAACTATGACCATTTTTAGTGTAAGACTCATTCGAACCAAACTGCCACCAAACTGTCTCCAGATTACCACCAAACACCATAAGAAATCTTTATTATGGTATTTGGTGGCTCTTTGGTGGCTCTCTGCCGGCAGTTTGCCAAGTATAAAGTATATCCGGATTCTATATCTGCATTCCTTTCGTTAATAATCGATGTCGGTGTGGGCTATGATTATAATCTGAAAAATGAGATCAGCTTATTCATCGAGTCGGCCTGCATGGCCAACTCTTCGGCACTGGCTGCCATCTCTTCCGACGAAGCTGCATTCTGCTGGGTAACTTTGTTCAATTGTTGTAGTGATATGTTTACCTGCGAGATGCCTGTATGCTGTTCAATGGTCGAGTCAACAATGTCTTTCACTAAATTTGTCGATTCGGTAATCTGGGGCAACATCTCAGAAACTTCGCTTTCAACAACCTGAGTTATTTTAACACTTTCATTTGAAACGTTAAGAATTTCGCTTGCAAGATTTTTGCTGCCATCGGCAAGTTTGCGTACTTCGCCTGCCACCACCGCAAAGCCGCGGCCCTGTTCGCCTGCCCGTGCAGCCTCAACAGCAGCATTTAAAGCCAATATGTTTGTCTGAAAAGCGATATCGTTCACACTTTTAATCTTATCGGCAATATGTCTGTACGACCCAATCATTTGCTCGGTACCTGCCGCAACTCCTGAAACCATCTTTTGGCTCTGATCGGTGATGTCTGCAGTCTTTTGAGCCTTAGCCATGTTTTTGTTCAGTACTTCGGTCAACTCCTCAAGCATGGCCGAAATTTCCTGTAACGACGAAGCTTGTTCTGCCGCCCCGGATGAAAGGCCTTCAGACATAGCTCCCAATTGCTGACTATTCATTGATAGATTGTTAGAGTTAGCTTTTATTTCACCGATTACCTTCTTTAAGTTTGTTGACAGCTTATTAATCGTGGTATTGATTTGACCTATTTCATCGTTATTGTGAATCTTTTCGGGATCGACACTGACATTTAAAATCCCGTTAGATAACATCTCAATCTTTTCTATCGACTCCTGAAGTGGCTTTCTTGTATATTTTGAAACTAAATAAAAGCAAAAAATTGTGATAACTGTGCCAAGAGGAAGTGTAATCCATATTGGAAATATTTCAGGGAATACTCGTAGTAAATTGTTTATCAAATCAGCAATAAAAATATTTATTATCCAAATAAATGAAATACGAAGGAGTATTGAGCCTTTAAAGAAATAACGCAATACGAAATAAGCGATAGGAGTTCCAACTATTATCGTTGAAAAAATGTCTAAATATACCATCAACGTATTCATACACTTTAATGATTTATAATTTGTAATTGATTATTTATTATTTACGCAAAGTGCTAAATATCTGTACTTTGATTCAATGTTTTATGTAGCAGTAGTAGTTTCAATTATTAAAATGAATATTTATCATACAGCAAAAATATGTAAAAGGCTTAAAGAACCAATATAAAATTACTTTTTTTAATTGATTATTAACTGTTAAGTACAAATGTTTTGGGGTGACTTGTATTTGAAATCCAGGTCTTTTAACTATGAATTTGCTTCGATTCATAAACGAGACCGGTTGAGCGAAAACCTTATTATTCGAATATATCACGAAAATGTTTAAACGAAAATCACCATTAATCACGCACCTGCGTGCTTTGAGATACATTTCGTTTCACACACCATCTTTTTTTTGGCCACCTCTGCCAGCAGCTTTAATTTTCGTTTGAATTAATTTTAATAATTATGGGAAAAATTAAAGAAGGAATTTTTGGAGAAGTGTCTGGCAAGGTAGGACCGGTGATAGCTTCAAGATGTTTTGGGGTCAACTATTTTAAAAGTAAACCATTGGTATACAGGGATGCTAAGAGTGAATCACAAAAGGCAGTAAGGAAAAAGTTCAGTAAGATAGGAAGTCTGGCAATTTCACTTTTGCCAACCGTAATTCGTCCGGTTTGGGATAAAAGGGTTGAAAACCTTTCAGGATACAATTTATTCATGAAGAAGAACTTCAAAAATGTAGATCCTGAGTTAAGTCTGACAGAGTGTGAAAAACTGATAATTTCATTTGGCGATCTTTCACTACCGGAAAATATTACAGTAGAAAATTCCAAAACAGTACCTTGTGGCATAACAATCACGTGGACTGACAATTCAGGATGCTTCATGGCATCTTCAAACGATATGCTGAGGGTAGTGGCTATTTGTGGAGATAAAGTCGTTCCCCTCAATCCGGCAAATGCTTTCCGATCTGACTGCACTGCTGATATACTTCTGCCTCTTAAAAAAGGACAGGTCGTAAGAGTATTTGTATACTTTGAGAATGCACTGAACAACGTTTTCTCTGATGATGTGAACTTTCTGGTTCAATTATGAAAAGATTAGATACTTGTAAATCTGTATTATATGTAGATAAACATCGGTTTTACCCCTAACTTCCCCTATGAAATTGACCTTTTTGAAGATTTTTATTTTTAATCTGCTGTAATCAATGATCATTAAATTTATTTTAAAAAAAACAAATTGGGGGGGGTAGCAGGGGAGGCCCCCCTGTGAAATCGGATTCACTATTACAATGAATCAATAAAATCCCTGAACCGTAAAATTCTTGCACTATTAGTCTTGTTGAAAAGAAGATGTTCGAAATCCTTTTGCTTTTTGTTCAGTTCGACTGTGGCAAGGAGTTTATAAGTTGCTTCTTTAAATTCAATAAGATTATTAATTCCACATCGTTCTGACAGAAAATCATAATCCGGTTTTGCCTGTGATAAAAGAAACATCAAATCGTAAAAGTCACGTCCTTTGGAGCGGTTTAACATTGCTGCTATTTTCATACTGCAAAGAACTCCGTCTGAGGGGACCGGAAATGGGAAAAAGAAACCACAACCTTTGATGTTAGTCATGATAGTTTCATATTCAATACCCTGATCCTGACTTTCAATTTTTATTAGAAACCGTTCTTCCTTGTGTCCGCTTAAAGCCAGATCAAACAGTAATTCCGGAAAGTAGATATTTCGTCTGTAAGCTGTTAATTTAGGATTCTCTTTATCAGGTGTTTCTATAAGAAAACCCGAACGTTCCAGATATTTTATTACCTCATCAGTTATTTCAATAAATTCTTCTTTCGACAAGTCTTTACAATCAAAATCCAAATCTTCAGAAAAACGATCAATACCTTTTACCAGTCGTAGGTTTGTTCCTCCGATAAAAGCTATTTTCCGAATGTACCGGGTGTATGAAAGATAGTCCAGAATCATTAACTGCAAATATTCCTTGAGCATATACTTGTTGTAAATAGAATTATCCCGGATATGTGCGGGGAAATAATTTCTTATTTGTTCAATCTGTATCATAAATCATAGATTTTAAAAAGAAGCTTTACCCTGTTGTTAAGTGCTGTACTTTGGAATTTTGTGTTGTAACTAATTAGTAAGTTTTTATTCAATTCCTTGCTCAGGTAATGTTCATCTAATCTTAGTTCTTCGAGCTCTTGTTCATTGTCGTAAAATGAATACAGATACAGCAAATCAAGTAAGGCTTTTTCAGGTGTAGCAAACCGAATTGTAAGGTTATCGGCAATTGGCTTTAACTCGTACCCAAACATCAGGCTTTCTTTAATGCTGTTGTATGAGTATTCTCCAAAATCATTAGTAAATGAAGCTGTTTTAAGTGATGTTACACTTGTGATTTGTACTACGACTTCAGGTATCATCCCGTAGAAAGCAAGGGCTGAATGTAGACTGATATAAGAAGGGCGATATATCTGATTGGCCAAATACAGGTAATAGTCCGGCTTATTTTTGTATTCGGGAAAAGTAAAGTAACCTTGCCTTAACCTGATAATATAACCTTTCTTTACCCATCTGGTCAGGTTATTGCGATCAAAATCAGGTTGCCATGCATATATCTGATGGATATTAAAACAGGCAAGTTCAAACAGTTGATTCTTAAAATCAATAAAGTTCATACCTCACTTTGTTTCTATTATGCATCAAATATAGTGAATTATAGAAACAAAACAATAATTATTATTGGTTCATCTGCTTCATTTTATTATTTGCATCAAAATATAAAAGCGTTGTTAAGGTGAAAAGACACACGCATGTGAAGATTGCAATAAAATACATTTTTTCTAAGGGCAGATAGAGTCCCAGAACTAATGAGCCTACTGCTACTATCCCGGCGAATATTGAATACCATTTTGTTTTGTATAACCAACTGAAAGGGAACAGATGTGCTCCTGTTATGATAGCATAAACCATGATAAAATAGTCAGGCATTTTTGCCATGGTAAAAAGAAGGAAGGGGAAATAAAAAAGCTGTGCAATATTTAACCAAATACTTAAAGGCTGGAGAGGATTGTTTGCTATTTTCCAGTTAGTCTTCAGTAATTTAGAAAATAGTAAAGCCATTGGGAAAAGTGGGGCAACAGCCATAAATACAAAAACAGATCTATAATATGCATTGAAATTAAGAGTCCAGAGAAAGGAAACAATAATCCAGATTATACTTGCCGCTAATGTAAAATCAATTCCGTTTTTTGCTTTTACTGAAAGTTCATTCTTTAATTCATTTAGGTTTCCTGTTGTCATTTTTTTGGTTTTTAATAAGTTATTGCTGATAAGAATTATTTAATTGGTTCTATAATACTTGCTTTCCAGAGGTCCCAGATAACTTGGTTTTGATTTTCCTGCATCAATGACAAATCTCTGGATTACAATCCCCGGATCAACCATCCATAATTTTAAAGTGTGTTTTCCGGGATTATCAATTTTATGTTTCGATACTTTTATTTTAATATGATCAGCAACCGACTTTGTCCACCAGTCAGCATATTCATAATCAGGTTTAATTTCTCCTTCGTTCATGTTGATGATCTGAGGCTCTTCATTATCTATGGCTATGGCATATTTCAACCCGCCTTGTTTCTTAAAATCTTGTGTAGGAGAAAGATAAGTGTTAATATTAAGATTGCCAGATTCAAAAAGGGTAAACTCATATTCCAATTCAGGAGAATTTGTTCCGGGAATCTTTCTTTCAGCAGTTACAGGTTCTATTATGACTGAAGAGCCTGTGCGCCCTAAGTTTGGTACTACTGTCCAATAGGCATCTTTCGTGTCAGTCTTTTTAGTATAGTTTGCTGCTTCAAAAGCCACTATTCCATTGTTTTCGGCAAAGCCGGTTATAGTTTGCTGTTCATTTTTGATTGGTACTTTAACTGTATATTCTTTTCCTGAACCTGAAATTACAATTTCTCCACTTATATTGCCCTTTGGAGCTTTGTCCCAATCAATGCTTATGTATACTTTTTCGTTATACAGAGTAGTTCCTTGTTCTTTTGAAAGTTTAATCCAGTTTTCCCTTGCTTTTACAGTGTAGCTAAGCATATCCTGACCTCTGTTTATTATATCTATGTAGTAATTCTGATTGTTTACCGGGTCGAACAGTTGGAAAGAACGGTTGAAGTCCCAGTCTGCTTCTACATCTATCCATCCCCAAACAGGCCTGCTTCCATATTCTAAAAGATAGCCAAGCTCTGCGGTTTTTGGCAGCTGTACATAAGAAACAGCCGGCATCATATTTAACGGAGGATGATTCCAATAGGTATAACCTATATGGGTTTGAGACATCATGTGATTCCATTTTCCACCTTCCAGCGCGTGATATTCTTTTGTAAGCTCAACATCTTTTTCAAACAGATTTTTCACCTTTTCAGCATAGTAATTAGCTGATGCAGCACCCCGCTCTCCATAATATTTGTTCTTTCCTGCTGAAACATACATCTCTGTAACATTTGAACTCATCTCTACCGGGGAAAGGACCAACTGATAAAATGACGGTTTGTATACCTCAGGAAGCTGGTTATAGATTTTTCTACTTTTTTCTGTCAGCTCGTTGTATTCATCAACTACTCTGTCGGCTTCTCTGTAATTTTCAATGCTATAAGTATCCGGGGTCAGCATTTCCGGTGTACGGCGGGCATTGTATTTTGTATAAAGCGAAAGTATTTCTGCTATTTCAGCAGCAAATTCATCACCAAATTGCTGAGTTGCCCAGTTTATGTAATATTCAGGTATGTCTTTAGCTTGTATGGAGTTGGGATCCCATGCGTAGTCCAGGAAGAAACTTATTGGTAATTCCATCGGCTTGATATCGCCAACATTTGCTATCCACAATTTATTTAAGCCATATTCGTATGTAAGTTTCATCTGTTCCCAAACACGTTCTATTTGAGTTACATTTAGCCACCTGTATGAAACAGGGCCACCAACAAAGTCGAAATGATAATACATACCATATCCGCCTTTGCGATTAAGATCTTGCTTTTTAGGAAGATAACGGATATTTCCCCAGTTGTCGTCGCTAAAAAGAATCGTGATATCGTCATCGACACGCATTCCTTTATCGTAATAGTCTTGTACTTCTTTGTATATAGCCCATACCTGTGGAGTTTTTTCGGCAGGCTTACCTGTGACATCAGCAATTATTTCCCTTTGATCTTTGATGATAGTTTTCAAAAGATCAACAGCTGTATTTTCTGACATTCCTTCATCGCCATCGCCTCTCATGCCAACAGTAACAACACTTTCATAGTTCCCCATCCGTTCAATGCCCCCACGCCAGAATTCATTCAGGTTATCTTTATTGGTTTTGTAATTCCAAACACCCTTATTGAAAAGCGACCACTCGTTATGAGCCCGCATCATCGGTTCATGGTGACTTGTTGAAACTACTATGCCAAATTCATCAGCTGTTTTGGGATTTAAAGCATCATCAACATTGAACATTGTGGGCAGCCACATGGAAGGCCATAAAAAATTGGCTTTATTTCGTAACAGAAGCTCGCATATTTTCTCATAGCACTTATGGTTGATGCCTCCGAATTTCTCAAAAGCCCAATATCTGAATGCAGGAGATTCATCGTTTATGAATATTCCGCGATATTTTACAGCTGGTCCCTTTGAAATATACAGGCATTTCTCCAGATATAATTCATCATTCTTCTTTACGGGAGCATCTGCCCACCAGTACCAGGGTGATACTCCCATCTTTTCAGAAAGTGTAAATACCCCGAATGCTGCTCCACGCCTGTCGCTGCCAACAATAACCAAGGCATTCTTAATTCCGGGAAATGGTTTTTCTATTGTTTGAATGATAAAGCGTTCCCATTGACTTTTAATTGGATCAACATTAAGTTTCCCTTTTGCGACTAACTGATTAATAAGGGCATTGTTGCCAACTGTACCTATGATTATTACATTTTCTTCTTTTACATTTTTATCTATAGAAGAAACAACAGGCCGTTTTCCTGTTACTTTTTCAATATCATCAGCTAAGAATACTGATGATTTTTTCACTAAGATATTTTCTGAATCATCGTAAATAATTAAAGCCGGTAAAGTCTTATCTACAATTGAAAAGTAATTGCTTTTCTTTTCAATCTTTCCACTTATTGTTATTTGAGAAAATGACAGGAGAGGAAATAATGCGAGAGCTATCAAAATAAATTTCATAAGGCTTTATGATTTAGTGTTTCGTTGCTATAAAAAATAAATATAATGTCTTTACATTTAATTATCAAAAGTAAAGACAATATATTCAAGCATTATTGATGGTAATGTGCAATCAATGTGTATGTTATAAAATATTGTTTATTTGTTCCAGTTTCAATAAGCATTTATTATTCCCCCTTAAACCATTTTATTCTTTATTTTAGAGTGCTCATAATTATTAACCATACCAATTATTATATGAATATTGTTAAGTCTTTTTTATCTGACATTGAAGGATTAAGGAAAGAGTACCTTGATTCTCTCCCTGTGTTTCAGGATATTTATTTAGAGTTTATAGTTAATGAAGCTTCTTGCTATAAACTTGTTGATGGGGATAATGTTTTAGCTTATGGAATAGTTGCTGAAGGAGGACTTCTTGTTGAGTTTTTTGTGAAAGATAAATATTTTGCAAGGGCTGAAGACTGTTTCAGTTTGGTGATTAAAGATTTAGACATTAAAAGTGTTTTTTGCAAGACTTTTGATTTTTCGCTGCTCGATTGCTGCCTAAGCAATAATTATCCATATGAATTGGTTGGATGCTTGTTCCGTGACTTTATTGGGAGTGATTTAAGATATTCAGGTAATTTGGATATCATGTTGGCTGGAGATTCCGATTTGCCTTTTCTTATGGAACAGGACGATGAGGTGTTTGAACCTAAGGAACGTTTGCAGGAGTTTATTAAAAATAAATCTATATATCTCGCCTGTATTGAAGATACAATTGTTGGCTGTGGCTTTCTGACGCGCATTAATCAAGGATACAATTATTATGATCTGGGTGTTTGGGTTAACCCGGATTACAGGGGAAAGGGCTATGCTACAATGATAATGCTTTATATGATTGATATCTGTGATAAGAAAAATTACACACCAATATGCGGGTGCGACATTAACAATCACGCATCAAGAGGAATGCTAAAAAAGCTTGGATTTATCAGTAAATACAAATTAATTGGATTTTCAATTCCTAATTTAGGATGATATTGTACAGCTGATCAGCAGTTTGTGTTTTAAAAAAGTAGTCTCACCGGGAATCGAACCCAGATCTACAGTTTAGGAAACTGTCGTTCTATCCGTTGAACTATGAAACCAAAGTGGTGCAAAAATAGGTAAAAAGGTTTTCTTACCAAAATATTAAAGATTTTCCTTTAATTTTCTTTTGCTATTTTCTGTATATGCTAAGAATACTGTTGTTTATATTTTCCGATTTCACCGGTTGATACATGAAATCAGGTGCTTTCACCCCTTCATGGAATTTAATTTCACCTGTATAAACATGTACTTCATCCCATAAACCTTCGTTTATAAAACCTGCAAGTGTTTTTGCTCCCCCTTCTACTATTAGCGATTGTATTTCGTTTTTGTAAAGAAAATCAAAAAGTTTAGGCAACAGATTACCTTCACTGGTAATAACCATTGAATTTGGGTAGTTTTTCTTATTGTTTTCAGAAGTGATTATGACCGTAGGGCAGCTTCCATCGAATATTGAAAGATTGAACGGAAGGCGATCGTGTAAATCAGGTATTATCCTCACAGGTTGATTTCCATACCAGTCTCTTAATGTAAGTGAAGGATTATCGGTGATTGCAGTTTCAGTACCTATGAAAATAGCTTGTTCGGTAGCCCTTTGTTTGTGGACTGCTATTCGGGCTATTTCATTTGTAATCCAGTTTGGCTGTCCGTTTTCAGAGGCTTTCCGGATGGCATCAATGAAACCATCTGCTGATTGTGCCCACTTCAAAATGATATATGGACGCTTCTTTTCGTGGAAAGTAAAAAAGCGACGGTTCAGCTCCCTGCATTCTTTTTCAAGTATGCTTGTTTCAACTTTACATCCTGCTGCTTTAAGTTTTTCTATTCCCCTGCCTGCTACAAGACTAAACGGATCTACAGTTCCGATTACTACTTCGGGTATTGAATATGAGACAATCAAATCGCTGCATGGGGGGGTTTTTCCAAAATGAGAGCAGGGCTCAAGGTTTACATATAGAGTAGATTTTTTAAGCAGTTCCTTATCCTTCACCGAGTTGATGGCATTAACTTCAGCGTGAGGCATTCCGCAGCGGGTATGAAATCCTTCACCTATTATCCTGCCTTCACATACTATAACACAGCCAACCATAGGATTGGGGGCAGTTCTGCCTTCACCTGCCTTGGCAAGCTCCAGACAGCGGTGCATGTATATTTCATTCAACCCCGACATATAAGACAAAAATAACACAAAACAATTTAAGGAATATTGTACTTTAGCAAAGAGATGAAAGATTCAAAGAAATATATTGCTGATAATCTTGAGGGATTATACGATAAGAATGAAATAGAATCATTTATTTATCTGATATTCAATCATCTGTTTGGCTATGGACGAAAAGAAATGATCCTGATTAGAAATGAAATCCTTTCGTCTGAAAATCGGGAAAGAATATATGAAGTTGTAGAAAGGCTAAGGGTTTTTGAGCCTATTCAGTACATATTTGGAGAAGCAGAATTCTACGGATTGCGTTTTTTCGTAAGGTCGGGAGTGCTGATACCCAGAAATGAAACTGAAGAGCTTGTTGATCTTATCATCAAAAGAAACAAGCATAAAAAAATTACAGTGCTTGATGTTGGAACAGGCTCAGGGTGCATTCCGGTTGCAATAAAAAAACATTTGCCTGAATCGGAGGTTTGGAGTTGTGATATTTCAGAAACAGCACTTTCAATAGCTAAAGAAAATGCTGCCCGCAATTCAGTGGAAATATTCTTTGTGAAGTTTGATATACTATCTGATAAGACATTTCCTGTAACGGGTTTTGATATTATAGTGAGCAATCCTCCTTATGTAACTGAAAGAGAAAAAGAACAGATGCTGCCTAATGTTCTTGATTATGAGCCCCATGAAGCATTGTTTGTGCCCGACAACGATCCGTTGAAGTTTTACAGGGCAATAGTTAAAAAGTCGGCTATTTTGCTGAAGAAGGGGGGAGAGGTTTATTTTGAGATCAACGGGATGTTTGGGGATGATATTCGGGAATTGCTTGAAAGTAATAACTTTACTGCTGAAATAGTTAAGGATATTAACGGTAAGGACAGGATTGTGAGTGGTCATAAAAACCTGTGATTTCGGATAACAAGAAAAAATTCTATTGATGAAGAAAAAGTATCTCTATACAGGAATTGTTATTTTTATATTGGTAGCATTAGCATTGGTCTTTATAAGAAAAGAAAAATCAATTGCAGTCGTTATACCAGAAACAGGGAAATTACCTGATATCGTAATAGCAGAAGGAAGCAACACCAACGATTTGATACTTTTATCCTTGAGGGCAATAGGTGGTCTTAAAAGTTTTAACATAAAAGGGAAACGAATATTAATAAAACCTTCAATTTTATATGATGGTACAAACAAACTTAATGCAAGTACCAATCCTGATATAGTTTTCAAGATTATTGATATGTGCTATGATGCAGGGGCATGGGAAGTTTACGTTACAGACCATACCTTAGGCAACTGGTCAAAATGTTATAAAAACAGCGGAATAGAAAAATCTTCCAAGCAGGCTTTCGGAAAGATAATTCCCGGCGATGACAAGAGATATTATATCAGAGGAAAGGTTGATGCGGGGGATTCTGCAATGATGGTTCACAGACTTTTGGAAAAATGTGATGTTGTAATTAATATAGCCCCATTGTCAGTTTCGGAGCAAGGAATTATGCGGGGAGGCTTATATAATCTTTCTGGTTTGACATGGGGGAATCGAACTTCTTTTGAAAGTAATAAGGATGAGCATTGGACTGAGTACTTCAAAAATTACAGGCCTGTATTGACAATTATAGATGCAACAAGAGCAGATAACGTTTTAGGAAAAGCTGGAAGGTGGATAGATAAGGGACCAATGATAATTATATCACGTGATCCGTTACTGGCAGAAACAACTGCTATGGAAATATCAGAATCTATATTGCCTGACGATTCATTTTTATTGAATCTTGAAAAAGAGGGATTTGGGAAAATAAATTCAGACAAGGCGTCCTTACAATATATCAGAGCAGAATAAAAAAAAGCGTTTCGGTATGAAACGCTTTTATCTGTTTTTCAGAATGAGTTCTTAAAAACAAAATCTTACTAAGCTTCAGTTTCCTGAGTTGTTTCAGGAGCTTGAGTTTCAGGTGCCTGTTCTTCAACAGCTTCTTCAACAGCAGCAACTTCTTCAGCAAGAACTGAATTTTTCTTTGCAATTTCTGCAGCGCGGGCATTCTTAACTTTAGCTTCAGCTTTGAGACGAGCTTCAATTTCAGCATTAGTCTCAGAAGCAATTTTTTCAACTTTAGCCTGAGCTTTAGCATTCTTTTCCTGTTTCCAGGCCTGGAATCTGCGTTCAGCTTCAGCTTCATCGAATGCACCTTTCTTAACACCTTCAAGCAAGTGCTTTTTCATAAGCACACCATTTTGTGAAAGAATTGTTTTAGCTGTATCAGTAG
>CAYUEI010000032.1:0-18895 GCA_964443445.1 uncultured Prolixibacteraceae bacterium
TGGGTAGTGGCTGTAACGCCTGTACCTATAGCCCAAATTGGTTCATAAGCAATAATCAGTTTCTTGAAATCATCTGCAGAAAGATTAAAGACAGTTTCTTGAAGCTGGTTGATAACATATTCATTTTGAGTACCTGCATTACGTATGGCTAAAGCTTCACCACAGCAATATATTGGTGTAAGACCATTTTCCAATGCAAGGGCAACCTTTTTATTCAGGAGTTCGCTGGTCTCGTTATAATATTCACGACGTTCGCTATGTCCAAGAATTACATAACCTGCTCCGGTTGATTTAACCATAGCAGCTGACACTTCACCTGTAAAGGCACCTTTGGCTTCAGCAGCGCAGTTTTGAGAAGCAACACCAATACGATTATTGTCGACAGCATTAATAACACTTGTCAAATGAGTGAATGGTGTACCAAGTACAACAACAACATCTTTAGCACCTTTTTCTGCAACTAATTCATTTACTGCTTTTGCCAATTCAATACCTTCCTGAAGGGTTGTATTGCATTTCCAGTTTCCGGCTACTACTTTTTTTCTCATTGTCAAAATATTTATAATAAGTTTATGATTTTATTGAAGTTTACAAATTTATTAAAAATTCTGTTTTTTCTTCTTTCCTCTTGGCCCTTTATCCCTATCGCGGAAATCATTTCCCTTAAATTCAAAGTTTTCTTCAGCTTCAATTTTAACACCTTTAAAAGTGCTGCGGTTCAGTTCACTGATAACCTTAGAAGTAAGACTTTTATCAAGTTCAACAGAAGAAGCTCTTTTATAGATATCAATTTGTCCTATGTCCAAATCTTTACGTCCGGCAGCAGATATAAGAAGTTCGATTACATCTTTCTTAGAGAGATCTTTTCCTTTTCCGATATTGAAAACAATTCTCGACATTGGTTTACTTCCCCTTTGCCGTCTTCTGTTATCATTTTCTCTGGAACCATCGTGGTCACCTCTTGATGATCTGTCCCTGCTTTCGTATCTATCACCTCTATCACCCCTGTCGCTTCTTTCGCTTCTTTCTCCCCTATCGCCTCGGTCTCCTCTGCTGTTTCTCATTGATTTGACTTCAACACTCAAATCATCGGCATTCTTATAATAGTTCAGGAACCTATTGAATTCAACTGAAACAAATCTTTTAATCAATTCTTCTCTTGAAAGGTCTTTGAAAACATCGTAAACAACGTCCATGAAAGGATTTATCTGTTCATGATTAACTTCAGATTCATGCATCTTGTTGACCATATTAAACAGCTGACGTTCACATATTTCTTTACCTCCGGGAACATTTTTCAGTTCAAATTTCTTATGGATTACCCTTTCAATTTCTCTTACTTTACCCATTTCTTTCATGTGGATAATAGAAACTGAAGTTCCATCTTTTCCTGCCCTGCCTGTACGGCCTGAACGATGAGTATAATTTTCCACATCATCAGGAAGGTTGTAATTTATAACGTGTGTAAGATCAGTAACATCAAGACCTCTTGCAGCCACATCAGTGGCAACAAGAATACTCAAATTACGATCTCTGAATTTTTGCATTACATAGTCTCTCTGTGCCTGAGTAAGATCGCCATGCAAAGCTTCGGCATTGTAACCATCTTTCATTAATGAAGCAGCTACTTCCTTAGTCTCCTGACGGGTACGGCAAAAGACGATGCCATATATTTCAGGATAATAGTCTACTACTCTTTTTAAAGCAGCATATCTGTCTTTTGCATGCACCATGTGGTAAACATGGTTTACATTTTCAGCACTTGCATTTTTTGTTCCCATTGTAATCTCAACAGGATTATTCATATAAGTGCGGGCAATGGCAGAAATTTCATTAGACATCGTTGCTGAAAACAGTAAGGTTTTCTTTTCCTTAGGAGTATCAGCAAGAATAGCATCTACATCTTCACGGAATCCCATCTTCAACATTTCATCTGCTTCATCAAGCACTAATGAATTTATCATTGAGAGATTTACCTTTTTCCTTCTCACAAGATCATGAATCCTTCCCGGAGTAGCGACCACAATGTGAGCTCCCCTCCTCAATGAATTGATTTGCTTGTCGATAGGAGCACCACCATATACCGGCACAATACTCATACCTGAAAGAAATTTACTGTAGTTTTCCAGATCTCTTGTGATTTGAAGACAAAGTTCGCGAGTTGGACTCAATACAAGCATCTGCGGAAAATTGTCATCGATATTGATTTGCTCTAGTAATGGCAAACCGAATGCAGCAGTTTTACCTGTTCCGGTTTGTGCTAGACCTACAACATCACACTTATCATTTATTAAAATTGGAATTACTTTCTCCTGAATCGGAGTTGGAGTTTCGTATCCTAATTCCTGGATACCCATAAGGATTTCCTTAGAAAGCCCCATTTCGTCAAATAACATACATTTTCTTTTAAGGCTTTCCCGTTATGTATAATCCCTATAGACAGGTCGGCCCGATTAATAATTAAATTCACGATTCCGGTTTCCCGGACACATATTCATGCCAATTTTTTCTAAACGGCGGCGCAAAAGTAACAGAATTAATCAATTAATATTATTTTCTTTGCTTTATTTTAATTTGATTAACATTAACATTAATATTTATTCATTAAGAATGGACCAAATAGTGAAAATCAGGGACTTTACTTCAGAATTTAAGTTTAGTTCGTCAAGAAGCAGTGGCCCCGGTGGACAAAATGTAAATAAAGTGAATTCGAGGATTGAATTGAGGTTTAATATTATAAAATCAGAACTTTTAAATGAAGATGAAAAAGTTATCATACTCAGAAAGCTTAAAACAAAGATTAACAGTGATGGAGATTTGATAATCACTGCTCAGGAAGACAGGTCTCAATTAAAAAACAAACAAGAAGCAATTGGTAAATTCTATGACATGATTATAAAAGCATTGACTCCTGTTAAAAAAAGAAGAGCAACCAATCCTACTAAGTCATCAGTAGAAAAAAGGCTAAAGAAAAAGAAAGAAGGAAGCGAAATAAAGCAAATGAGAAAGAAGATAAAAGAAATCTGATTTTTAATTTCCTGTTATCTTTTTTTTGAAATGCCTTGAATCACCCCATTCCTTATACCCTATTTCACTATCAGTAAGTGACATTCTGGCATCAAGACAACCCAGACATTCTTCAGGCTCTTCATTCACACAGGGCTTATTCTCGTAAAGCGAATAATCATTCCGGTACATTCCGGGTGTAATGTTCGGCATTATAATGTTGGCACCGGCTTTAACTCCTTTTTCACGACCAATTGGATCAATGGCCTGAAGAGCTGTAGCTGCAGCTATATTTATGTCTTTCATTAAAATTCTGAGCACTGCTATCATTTTAAGGCTCATATCGAATCTTTCGTCTATGCTCCACAATTCTTGCCTGTACTTGTATAGAGGAGTATTCTTATGCTCAATATATGGTCCCATCCCTACCATATCAATATCGAGATCTTTCATAAACAAAAGATCATCAGCAAGATCATCAACTGTTTGGAATGGTAATCCTATCATTACCCCTGTACCGGTTTGATATCCCGTTTTCTGAAGGCTTTTCAGACAGTTTAAGCGGGTTTTATAGCTATGGTCAGCCGGATGAAGCTTTTTGTACAAAACCTCATTAGAAGTCTCTATCCTTAGCAAATATCGGTGCGCCCCTGCTTCAAACCATCGTCGGTATACCTCTTCGCTTTGCTCTCCAAGTGAAAGGGTAATCCCAAGGCGGTTTTCACTTATATCTTTTATCTGTAGGATAAGGTTTTCAATTCTGTCAGCAAAATAAGGAGAAGAATGTTCTCCTGACTGGAGCACAATAGACCCGAAATTGTTTTTATCACAAAAGCGGGCTGCATTTAATATTTCTTCATCACTCAGGTTGTATCGGTTAACTTCATGGTTTGATTTACGTATTCCGCAATAGTAGCAGTCTTTTGCACAAATATTTGAGAACTCCACAAGTCCCCGGAAATAAACATTATTACCTGTTTCCCTGATTTTTATTTCATTAGCTTTAGACAAAAGCTCCGATTTTTCTGTCCCCACAGCATGAAGTAGTGTTATCAGGTCATTGCGTGATAAATCACTTTTGCTTATTATTTCAGTTATTCCTGCCATTGATATTTCTAAACAAATATATTGAATTCAATTAACAAACTTCTGAAACATATTTTAGTTCAAAAAAAGGTTATTTTTTTCAAAAATTTGCAAAATCAGTAATAGTAGAATAACTTGTATAAAAAACATCCGCAATGATGGAAGCAAAGTTTTATACCAAATCGGATAATAGTTCTGTACAATGTAATTTATGTCCAAGATTTTGCATTATAGAAGCCGGAAGATTTGGTAATTGCCATGCCCGTAGAAACCACTCAGGCACTCTCTTTTCGGAAGTTTATGGTAAGATTTCAGCTCGTCATTTTGACCCTATAGAGAAAAAACCTCTTTATCATTATTATCCCGGCAGTGAAATTTTATCTATAGGTACTACCGGATGCAACTTTCATTGTTCTTTTTGTCAAAATTTTACCTTATCACAATACGATGTACGCTGGCATGTTGATATTGAAAACTTTTCTCCTGCTGATATAGCCGGAATTTCTAATAAACACAAGAAAAACCTGGGGGTTGCTTTTACTTACAATGAACCTATAGTGAATTTTGAATTCATGATAAATACTGCTGAACTGGTAAAAGCTAACGGACAGAACACAGTTATGGTTACAAATGGATACTTAAATGAAAAACCATTGATAGAATTATTAAATAATATTGATGCTTTCAATATTGATCTAAAGGGATTTAGTGAAACATTCTATAAGAAATATCCGAAAGGAACTCTGGCTCCGGTTTTAAACACTATAAAGAAAGTTGCCAATTGTAATAAACATTTGGAAATTACCAGTTTAATAATCCCAACTATTAATGATGATGAAGATGAATTTGAAGAAATGTGCAAATGGATTTTAAATGAAACAGGCAGTGATACTGTACTTCATCTTTCACGATATTTCCCCCGATATGAGCTAAACCAATACCCTACTCCTGCAGAAATTCTTTTCAAGCTGTATGATATTGCCCGGTCTATACTTAAATATGTTTATCTTGGAAATATAGCCACAGAAATACATAGCAATACTTTTTGTCCCCATTGTGGTAAAACTTTAATTGAAAGGACATATTATAACATTAATAATAAAGGTACTGATGATGAGGGGCGTTGTAAATCATGTGGTAGTTTAATATTCAAACATTACAGGAAATGAACAGTTCAATTAGGAAAGCTGCTTTTGCAGGGAAGTTTTACCCTTCAAACCCTCTGCAATTAAAGCAACTCATAGAAGATGTTTATAATGCAGAAAAAGATAAGATTAATAAATCTCTTAATAACAAAAGTATCATTGGAGGAATAGTTCCGCATGCAGGTTATATTTTTTCAGCTTATCAGGCTGTTCATTTCTACGATTCTTTAAAAAACAGCACAATGAAATATGATACTGCTGTTATTATAAATCCAAATCACTCAGGGTATGGAACAGGCAGATTTAATACCTGCAATTATAACTATTGGGAAACTCCTTTTGGATTATTGGAAACAGATAAAGAATTTTCAGATTTACTTGATATAGCTCAATATAACGGAGCCCACGATTACGAACATTCAGGCGAAGTTCAACTTCCTATGTTGCAGTATTTTTATTCGCAGCCTATAAAGATTGTCCTGATAACTATGAATCAACAGAATAAGGAAAATGCTGAAATTCTTGCTCAAAAGATACATACAGCAGTCAATAAAACTGGCCGAAAGACAATTATTATTGCTTCTTCCGACTTTTCTCACTATGAAACTGCTCAGGAAGGCTTTAGAAAAGACCAGTTTATTGTTGATGCTATTCTAAATCATAATACTGAGGAAATATACAATAATGTCAAACTGCATAATATTTCAGCATGTGGATTTGGTCCAATGATGGTTTTGATTGAATATGCCCGCTTAGCTTCAGATGACTTTAACATATCACTTTTAAGAAGGGGAAACTCAGGAGAAATACACCAATCAAAAGAGGTGGTTGATTATATTTCTTTCCTTTTTTTTGAGAAATAATCTCATTAATCTGAATTCTTCTTTAAATAAGTTAAATTAGTGGCCAAAATTGAAAAGTATGATTAAATCCATGACAGGCTATGGTAAATCCGAATGTGAGCTACCATCAAAAAAGATTACCATTGAAATAAAATCGCTAAACAGCAAACAACTTGATATAAATACACGCATACCATCAATATACAGGGAGAAGGATATTGAAATCAGAAAGATTATTGGAGAAAGGCTTGAAAGAGGCAAGGTTGATTTCAATCTTTATTGCGAACAACTGGGCGATGAATCAAATGCCAATATAAACAAATCCATAGTTCTCAGTTACCATCGTCAGCTCTTGGATATTTATTCAGAGCTAAATATGGAAATGACCGAAAGAACAGTTCAGGGAATTCTTCGTTTGCCCGACTCAGTTAAGGTTAATTATGAAGAACTTGATGAGAATGAATGGAAATTGATTTTGGAAAAGATTGAAGAAGCTATCGGCAGACTTAATAAATTCAGGGAACAGGAAGGTAATGCTCTTAAAGAAGATATTGTTTCCCATATAGATAACATCAGATCTTTAAAAGAACAAGTAACTCCTTATGAATCTGAAAGGATTGACAGAGTAAAGCTTAAACTTAATGAAGCTTTGACAAACCTTTCCGGTAATGTTCAGTCTGATCCAAACAGGTTTGAACAGGAACTTATCTTTTATCTGGAAAAGATGGATATAAATGAAGAAAAGGTAAGGCTTGAAAATCATTGTAAATATTTCCTTGAAACAATCAAAGAACCAATTCCTTCAGGTAAAAAACTTGGATTTATTGCTCAGGAAATAGGCAGGGAAATAAATACTTTGGGGTCAAAGGCTAATCATACTGAAATTCAAAAGCTGGTTATTGTCATGAAAGACGAGCTTGAAAAAATAAAAGAGCAATCACTTAATATACTATAGTATTCATTAATGAAAAAAGGTAAGCTGGTTATTTTCTCTGCTCCATCTGGTTCAGGAAAGACAACAATTGTAAAGCATTTGCTTAGCCTTGATCTTGGTCTGGAGTTTTCTGTTTCTGCTACAAGCAGACCATTGAGAGGAAACGAAATCAACGGTAAAGATTACTATTTTCTTTCTATTGAAGAGTTTAAAAAGAAAATTGAGAATAACGAATTCCTTGAATGGGAAGAAGTTTACGAAGGTAAATTCTATGGTACTCTCAAAAGTGAAGTAGAACGAATCAGAAATAAGGGCAATCATGTCGTATTTGATGTGGATGTTGTTGGGGGATGTGACATAAAGAAATATTTCGGCAATGAGGCTCTTGCAGTTTTTGTTCAACCACCTTCCATTAATGAATTAAGAAACAGGCTTATTGCAAGAGGAACAGATACTCCTGAAGTAATTGAATCCAGAATTGCAAAAGCTGAATATGAACTTACATTTGCTCCTCAATTTGACGTTATTCTTGTAAATGACAATTTAGAAAAGTCACTTGCTGAAGCTGAAAAATTAATGCTTAACTTTCTTGCCGGATAAATATTCACTGTAAATTATGAAAGTAGGATTGTTTTTTGGCTCTTTTAATCCGATTCATATAGGACATACTGCTATTGCTAATTACATAATTGAATTCAGCGATCTTGATAAAATATGGTTTGTGGTCTCCCCGCAAAATCCTTTAAAAAACAAGGCAAGCCTGCTGAATGACTATCAACGACTGGAGATGGTTAATCTTGCTATATATGATGATTTAAGGTTCAAAGCTTGCGATATTGAGTTTAAACTCCCAAAACCTTCTTATACCATTGATACTTTAACATATCTCAAAGAGAAATATCCTTCTTTTGAATTTGTATTAATAATTGGTTCAGACAATTATATCAATTTACATAAGTGGAAAAACTATGACGTACTTGCAAGCGAATATTGTTTCATTGTATATCCCCGTCCCGGCTTCGAATGTGATAAGAAACAGTTGAAGGATAATTTCACTGTCATTGATGCACCTCAGATGGAAATATCATCTTCTTTCATCAGGAATGCCATTTCTTCAAAAAAAGATATTCGATATTTTTTGCACCCTAATGTTTATAAGTACATTTCTGAAATGAATTTCTACCATTGAATGGATTTTTTTTGTAATTTGTGAAACAAAACAGCGGAATTCTTCGTTAAGTATTATAAAAGCAAGTACGTCATGTTAAAAGCCACCATCAATTACGCAAGAACAAATGCTTACAGTTTTTTCCCGGTATTGGGATTTGAAACAGCAAGTAAAAACACAGACTTTTCCTTGAAAATGCCTGTTATGCCGTACTCCTTCAATGCTCTTGAACCTTTCATGGATTCTTTGTCATTACGAAATCATTTTTACAATTTCCACATCTCCGGATATGTAAAGATGCTTGAATTGATGAATACCAATGGTGAAAACTTCAACATGGAGCAATTGATTTCTAATATTGAAGATACTTCTGACGAAAGGCTTAATTATGCCGGATCTATATTAAATCATCAGTTATATTGGGAAAACCTTTCTCCTTATGGTGGTGAAATATCAGGTGATTTCCGCAGAGCAATAGAACGAGATTTCGGATCTGTTTCAAGCTTTAAACTGGAATTATTATCAAGAGCCTTACGCTTTTCAGCTAACGGATGGATTTGGTTGATTATGGACTACAGACAAGTTTTGAGAGTTGTCACTACTCCAAATAATATTAACCCGGAAATGAAGGCATCGAGAGATAAGGGCACACCATTAATGGCGATAGATCTTTGGGACCATGCTTTTATTCATAATTCACAAAGCGATAAAAAGGATTATCTTAAGAAAATACTACTCATAATTAACTGGGAAGAAGTAAGCAACAGATATCACAATGCGCTCTGATTGTTTTTTTATTGTTCATAATATAGTATCAACCCCTTCTTTTTTGAATATTTTTTGACGAAATTCAAAAAATCTGTTATCATCATCATATAATCCTGTTTGAAAGGCTAAAACCTATCATTTTCAATAAATTCAATCCTGAAATTTAATGCAATTAAGACTTCTGCATAAATAATTACAATTAATACATTTTAAAGAAGTTATGATGTCAATTGAAGAACTTTCCAATACTAAAAGTAATAAAATGAAAAATTAAAATGATAATCCTTTAAAATGATAAAAATGTAATTTAACATCGAATTTGTATAATTTCTTACTTTTTTATTTACATTTGACCCAATTTTGGTAAACAAACTTGATTGATAAATGGGATTATTAAGAGACAAGTTTTCGCTTTACGATGCCTCACAGAAGGTTATTAAAGCAGGAATTTACCCTTACTTCAGGGAAATTGAATCAGATCAGGACACAGTTGTCAGCATTAATGGAAAAAGAGTTTTAATGTTTGGCTCAAACAGTTACCTCGGGCTGACAAATCATCCGAAAATCAAAGAAGCTGCAATTAAAGCAATTGAAAAATACGGTACAGGATGTGCCGGTTCAAGGTTTTTAAATGGAACTCTTGATATTCATGTTCAGTTGGAAAATCGTCTTGCCGAACTTACAGGTAAGGATGCAGCTTTGTGCTATAGTACCGGTTTTCAGGTAAACTTAGGAGTAGTATCTGTTCTTGCAGGTCGAAGTGATTATATCATTCTCGACGAGCTTGATCATGCTTCTATCATTGAAGGCAGCAGACTTTCTTTTGGAAAGGTTCTTAAATATGCTCACAATGACATGACTTCACTTGAGAACAAACTGAGACTTTGTGAACCCGACAGAATCAAACTCATTGTTGTTGATGGTATTTTCTCAATGGAAGGTGATATTGTAAAACTTCCTGAAATTGTTAGATTAGCCGATAAATACAACGCTTCGATAATGGTTGATGATGCCCACTCACTTGGAGTTCTGGGTAAGAATGGTTCAGGTACTGCATCTCATTTTGGATTAACTGATAAAGTTGACCTCATTATGGGTACATTCTCCAAATCTATGGCTTCTTTAGGCGGTTTTATTGCTGCTGACAAGGAAGTTATTGATTTTATCAAACACAATTCAAGATCGTTGATATTCAGCGCAAGTATGACTCCTGCATCCGTAGCTACTGTTCAGGCAGCTATTGATATAATGGTCAGTGAACCCGAAAGGATTCAACACCTTTGGGATGTTTCGCACTATGCAAAGAAATGTTTCGATGACCTGGGATTTGAAACAGGAAAATCAGAATCACCTATCATTCCGCTTTTCGTTAGGGATGATATTAAAGCACTCAAATTAACAAGAATACTTCTCGAACAAGGAGTATTTGTAAATCCTGTAGTTTCTCCTGCTGTTCCTCGTGAAGATTGCCTCATAAGATTTTCGCTTATGGCAACACACACTTACGAGCAGGTCGACGAGGCAATTGACAAAATCTCAAAAGCCGCAAAGGAATTAGATATATTAGCTCAAATTCCTGCTTACAAATAGCAGGAATTTTTTTTTAAATAAATACCAAATGCAAAAGGTTATACTTATTACCGGCATTTCTTCAGGTTTTGGTAAAAAAACTGCTGAATTACTTGCTCATAAAGGTCATATCGTATATGGTACTGTAAGAAAAGATTGCTGGGTAGATCCCCTGGTCAAGGTTATAAAAATGGACCTTATTGATCCGGAATCTATTAAGAATGCTGTTGAAACAGTCATGAAAAATGAAGGTAAAATCGACGTATTAATTAATAATGCAGGGATGCACCTTGGCGGACCAATTGAAGAAACTCCTGTTGAATTGTTTACTCAACAAATGAATACCAATGTAAACGGATTGGTACACATGCTGCAGGCGGCACTTCCTTATATGAGAAATCAGGGCGGAGGTACAATTATAAATTTTAGTTCTATTGGCGGAATAATGGGTCTCCCCTTCCAACCTTTCTATTCTGCAAGCAAATTTGCCATTGAAGGACTGTCGGAATCATTGCGTCTTGAACTTAAAAACTTCAATATAAAAGTCATTGTCATAAATCCGGGCGACTTCCACACAAGCAATACTGCAAACAGATTTAATGTATACAAAGAAGGCGGTCCTTACGATATTCAGTTCAAAAAAAGCCTTTCTATCATCGAAAATGATGAGAACAACGGATGGCAACCTGAGGTGTTGGCTAAAAAGATGGTTAAGATTATTGAAAGTAAAAGACCTTGCAACAGATATATCATTGGTTCTCTTGAACAGAAATTTGCTGTTTTACTGAAAAGAATTTTACCTGTTTCATGGTTTGCTTTAATTCTTGGAAGTCATTACGGAATAGAAAAACATAAATAGTTTGTCTTATTTATTGACGTAAGAAAGCAAATAACTCCATTAAAAAAGCTATTCCCCCATGCACAAACACTCCTCCCCAGATGTTTTTGCTGTATAATGCAATAACACCAAGTATATACCCCCCAAAGAATGAACTTATTGATTCTCCTATTGGCTTCCCAAAATGAAGTACTACATATGCTGCGGCCATGGGAAGTATTACATTCTTTCCCATTAGTTTTGAAAGCCCTATAACCAGAAAACCCCTAAAAAACAATTCCGTATTTATGAAGTCAAACAAGTATATGGTTTCATATATCAACATTGAAACATATTCCGGGATCTTATGAAACCTGGCAAAAGCAGCCCCACCTGTCCTCTTATAAGTCGGATAATAATCAAGAAAATCAGGAAACATTGTCGCTGCAAATACAATAGGGACCATAATTAATAGCATTAAAAAATATGCCTTGTAATCAACTTTTGTAAACCTTAGTCCATATATCCCGTAGTTTTCTTTCCTGTCAAAAACCAACTTCATTATTAGCATAGTCATCAAAATGGTAAAAATACCATATACATTAAAAAGAACTTTAAACATAAATCTGTAGGTCACAGGATTGGTATCAGGCATTACTAATTTGATAAACTGAGGAAATATTGACCTGTCAATGCTTAATATCAATAAGCCTAATGCACTTTTTATCCAGAATCCTTTTGAAAAACTTACTCTTTTCTTGTCATGTAGCCAGATTATAAAGTAAACTCCATAAAAAGCTATGCCATGATATAAAAAGAAAAGTGGTATTCTTATGTAGTTACCGTAAAATTTATCAATATACCTGTCTTCAAAATCAAGTGTGTAATTAAAAACCAATAGTATTGTTACAAATAGTATAACTTTGACGTACAGATAAATATCAAAATATTCCTTATGGAAATCTTTTATATACTGAATGAATTTCTTCATTTAATTTTTTGTTTCACAAGATATTGATTTTTTTAAAACAGCAACCCAATTACCAAGCGTTCATTATCGGATAGTTTTTCTATTTTTGCTGAAATTTCATTTATGATTCCATATTTACAGGTTGAAAGTCTGACACGATATTGGGGTGAGTCAGTTCTTTTTGAAAATATAAGCTTTACAATAGGTCAGGGACAAAAGGTTGCTTTAATTGCTAAAAACGGAGCAGGAAAAACCACTCTGCTCGATACCCTGATGGGTAAAGACCTCCCTGATTCAGGTAGAATTACTTTTACCAACAATATTTCTGTTGCATATTTAGCTCAAATGCCTGTTCTTAACCCTGAATTGTCTGTTGAAGAAGAAGTCTTTAATTCAACAAGTTCAATAGTAAATGCGGTAAAGGATTATGAAGATGCTATATTAGGCACTGATAAACAATTGCTTCAAAAGGCAATTGAAAATATGGACAGACTTAATGCCTGGGATTTTGATGTTAAGATCAAACAGATTCTCACTCAACTTAGAATAAATAACCTTCAGCAGAAAATAAAAACATTGTCGGGAGGGCAACAAAAAAGGGTTGCTCTTGCTAATGTCCTTATCAATGAACCCGATTTTCTTATTCTCGATGAACCAACCAATCACCTCGACCTTGATATGATTGAATGGCTCGAAGAATATCTTCTTAAAACCAAAAGTACTTTGCTGATGGTAACCCACGACAGATATTTTCTTGACAGGGCTTGTGATGTCATTTTAGAGCTCGATAACACATCTGCTTTTCATTACAAGGGAAATTACACCTATTACCTTGAAAAGCGTCAGGAAAGGCAGGAAATACTGCAGGCTGAGGTTGAAAAGGCACGAAACCTGATGCGAAGGGAACTTGAATGGATGAGGAGAATGCCTAAAGCAAGAGGCACTAAGGCAAAATATCGAATAGATTCATTTTATCAGCTCAAAGAAAAGGCTTCAATGAATCTTAATGAGGAAGAGCTTTCCTTGAAAATAAAAGCTTCCCGATTAGGCAATAAGATTATTGATGTTTACAATATCAATAAGAAATTTGACGATCTGGTTGTTCTCAATGACTTCAGTTACAAATTTACCCGATTTGAAAAGATAGGTATTGTTGGAGATAATGGCACCGGAAAATCTACTTTTTTAAATATCTTGACCGGAAATATCAAACCTGACAGTGGAAGGATTGAAACAGGTGAAACTGTCAGGTTTGGCTACTATAAACAGGAAGGAATACAGTTTGCTCCCGATGACAGGGTAATTGATATTATTCAGGATATTGCTGAATTTATTGACCTGGGGAAGGGCAACAGATGGAGTGCTTCTCAGCTCCTTACTCATTTTCTTTTTCCATACGATATTCAGTATGCTAAAGTTGAAAAGTTAAGTGGTGGTGAAAAACGTCGCCTTTATTTATGCACTGTTTTAATGCAGAACCCTAATTTTCTTATCCTTGATGAGCCTACCAATGACCTTGACATCATGACTCTCAACGTTCTGGAAGATTATCTCCTGAATTTCAACGGTTGCGTAATAATAGTCAGTCACGATCGCTATTTCATGGATAAGATTGTTGATCACCTCTTTGTTTTTGAGAATAAAGGCTTTGTAAGAAACTTCCCCGGAAATTACAGTATCTACCGCCAATGGAGAGATGATAATGATTCAGTAGCTGATAAAGATCCCGTTGAAACAAAGAAAACTGCTGAAACTGAAAAAACAAAAGCTAAACCAGCCAATAAGCTTTCCTTTAATGAAAAGCGGGAACTTGAATTTCTTGAATCTCAAATATCTGATCTTGAATCTGAAAAGAAAACTCTTGAAGAGAAAATGGCTTTAAGTGATATTGGACATGAAGAACTAAAAGGTATTTCCGACCGTTATAATGAAATTAAGGTGCTGCTGGATGAAAAGGAACTAAGATGGTTGGAACTAAGTGAAAAACATTAAATTTGATGTTAATTGTTTATTTGAAATAATTCTTAGCCTTTAAACGTTTTTAAAAATATGCTGCCCGTAATTGAACAACTGAAACATACCACATCAGGTAATTTCCTGCTCATAGCAGGTCCTTGTGTTATTGAAGAAGAAAATTCTGCAATGAAAATTGCTGAAAAGATTGTTTCCCTTTCTGACAAGTATTCAATACCTTTTATTTTCAAGGGTTCCTATAAGAAAGCCAATCGCTCCAGAGTAGATTCCTTCACCGGTATAGGTGATGAGGTTGCATTGAAAATCCTTCAAAAGGTAGGTTCTGCTTTCGACATCCCGGTACTTACTGACATTCACAGTGAATCAGAAGTTTATATTGCTGCCGATTATGTTGATGTTCTCCAGATCCCTGCATTCCTCTGCCGGCAGACTGACCTTATTGCTGCTGCTGCACGAACAGGTAAATATGTAAATATTAAGAAGGGTCAATTTCTTTCTCCTGAAGCGATGTTCTTTGCCGTTGAAAAGGTTAAAGCCTGTGATAATAATAAGGTTATGATTACGGAACGTGGAAATTCATTTGGCTATCAGGATTTGGTGGTCGACTTTAGGGGGATTCCGGTAATGCAAAAAAATAATTGCCCTGTCATTCTTGATGTTACCCATTCATTGCAACAACCCAATCAATCGACAGGAATAACTGGCGGAAGACCCGATCTAATTGAAACTATCGCAAGAGCTGGCATTGCTGTTGGTGTAGATGGTATTTTCATAGAAACACATCCCAACCCTTTGGAAGCTAAGTCTGACGGTGCCAATATGCTGATGCTTGGACTACTTGATGATCTGCTCAATAAACTTGTAACTATCCGACAGGCAGTATGTAGCTTTAAAAAATGAGCTTTTCACTGTTGTTTTCGAACTTACGTATCTTAAAGTTAAACAATCGGTGATTTTTAATTACTGAATAATATTTGTTTTTAATATTGATTATTAGATATTTAAATTTATAATCTATAACTTTATATTTAAGATAACTATTTTTTTTAATGATTAAAATACTGCATTTCAATACCTGAGTTTTAAATTCACCCCGGTTTTAGTTTTATAATTGGTTTTAAAATATAATTTGTTTTAAATAATTGTTTAATGGCATACGGACTGTTAAAAGGAAAAAAAGGATTGATTTTTGGAGCTTTAAATGAAAATTCAATAGCCTGGAAAGTTGCAGAAAAAGCAGTAGAAGAAGGAGCTGAAATTATACTTTCCAATACTCCCATGGCTTTAAGAATGGGCGATACTAATATACTTGCAGAAAAGCTTAATTCAATAGTCATTCCTGCTGATGCTACTGACATCAATGATCTTGAATCTCTCATAAGTCAATCAAAAGAGCATTTTGGAGGAAAGTTTGATTTTATACTGCACTCAATTGGAATGTCTCCCAATGTTAGAAAAGGAAAACATTACAGTGATCTTGACTATAATTTTCTGGCAAAAACTATTGATATTTCTGCTGTTTCATTTCACAAAATAATCCAGACAGCCAGAAAACAAGATGCAATAAATGAATGGGGATCAATCCTTGCCCTAAGTTATGTTGCTGCCCAAAGAACTTTTTATGGTTATAATGATATGGCTGATGCCAAATCTCTTCTGGAATCAATAGCCCGTAGCTTCGGCTATATCTACGGAAGAGAAAAAAATGTAAGGATTAACACTATTTCCCAATCACCTACTGCAACAACAGCAGGTATAGGAGTTAAGGGCTTTGATAACCTGATGGACTTTTCTGAACGAATGTCACCACTTGGCAATGCAACAGCCGACGATTGTGCTGATTATTGTATTGTCATGTTTTCCGACCTTACAAAAAAGGTTACTATGCAAAATCTTTTCCACGATGGTGGATTTTCAAATATGGGCATGAGCTTAAGAGCTATTATGCAGTACAATAAAAGTTTTGAATATGATAAGGAACATCCGTTCGATTAGGTATAATTTGCAACTACTAAAGAACGATTAAAGGGGCTTTTGGCCCCTTTTTCTTTAATCATTTTTTGTATCTCTGCGCTGATTATCTCTATTGTTATCAGGCTTCCTGAAAGGTTTATTATCACCTCTGCTCTTGAAATCCCTGTTTGGTCCCTGACCTTTAAAGTCTCTCTTTTCTCCCGGTTTTCCAAAACTCCGTCTGTTTCCTGACTGGCTATCTCTATTTTCTCCTGACGGCCTGTAATCCCTCTTATCTCCTGCAGGTTTGTAATCCCTTTTCTCTCCCGTAGGTCTATAATCCCTCTTATCTCCTGTTGGTTTATAATCCCTCTTCTCTCCGGACTGCCTGTAATCTCTCTTTTCACCCGTAGGTCTGTAGTCTCTTCTTTCTCCTCCAGAAACTCTACTTCGTGATTCTCTTCTTTCATAAGTTTTGATTCCATCAGGAGCAGGCCTCCTGTCTCCATTCTGTCTTGATTCTTTTTTTGATCCCTCATATAAATCAAAACCTCGCAGCTCACATTCCAGTGGGCCATTGTAAAGCTTATATCTTGTCTCAAATCTTAAACCTACGTTTTTAAAGCCATCTTCGGAATTACTAAACAACCATGCTTTGAAACCAATAAAGTTCTTTTTCAAAGAATCTCCAATCATATTGTAAAGAGGCTCTACTGCCCTTTCGTTCATTCTTTGGCCGTAAGGGGGATTTACAAAAAGCAAACCCTCTTGCTTTACAGGCTTTAGCGAAGCAAAGTCGCATGTTGAAAATTGAATGTCCTTCTTAAGTCCTGCATTCTTTGCATTCTCAGAAGCTATTTTAATATTTACAGATGAAATATCGGAAGCATAAATATTGTGTTCAAAGGGAATTTCATAATCTGCATTGTAGACTTTATCAAAAAGTTCTTCATCAAAATCCTTCCATGACTCAAATCCAAATGATTTTCTGAATATCCCCGGTGGGATGTTCCTGGCAATAAGTCCGGCTTCTATTGGCAGTGTACCTGATCCGCACATTGGATCATAAAAATCGCATTGCCCTTTCCATCCTGCTATTTTTAGTATTCCTGCAGCAAGTACTTCACTCATAGATGCTTCATTTTGACCTGTTCTGTATCCCCTCTTATGAAGCGATTCACCTGAACTGTCAAGTGAAAGCGAAACCTCATCAGCCGAAGCGTGAACATTTATTCTTACATCAGGATTTTCAGTGTTTATTGATGGCCGCTTGCCATATTTTGACCTGAACTTGTCTACAATTGCATCCTTGGTTTTTAGGCTTACAAACATTGAATTGTTGAACGCTTCTGAATTTACTGTACTGTTGACTGAAAAAGTCTTCTGAACATCAAAATAATCAGACCATTCTAATTCCCTGACACAGTTATACAAATCGTTGGCGCTTTTTACCTTTCGCTCACTGATAATCAGTAAAACCCGAAGGGCAGTACGACAACAGAAATTCGCCTTGTATAACATTTCTTTTGAGCCTGTGAACTTTACTCCACGAATAACAACTTCTACATCAGAAGCTCCAATTCCGATAAGTTCCTCTTTTAAGACATCCTCAAGCCCCGCAAATGTCTTAGCCAGCATTGTGTATTTTTCTGCAGCCATAATTTATATTCCGCTACCGTCTATAAAATTTAAATTCCTCAGCCTAAACTGAACAACCTTAGAATATGGTGGTAAATCGTTTGTTACCCAAACATTACCCCCAATAACAGATCCCTTTCCAATTGTTATCCTGCCTAAAATTGTTGCCTGGGCATATATTATTACATCGTCTTCAATAATCGGATGGCGGGGAATGCCTTTTATCGGATTACCTTTTTCATCAAGTGCAAAACTTCTCGCGCCAAGGGTAACTCCTTGATACAGTTTAACATTATTTCCTATAATACAAGTGGCCCCAATTACAGTACCAGTTCCGTGATCTATAGTGAAATATTCTCCAATTACTGCTTCAGGATTTATATCTATTCCTGTTTCAGAATGAGCCATTTCAGAAATTATTCTTGGAATAAGAGGAATACTCAATTCTACAAGCTTATGGGCTATTCTATAACTTGATATTGCCCGTATGGCCGGATAACAGAAAATAACTTCTCCCCTTCCATGTGCAGCAGGATCACCTATGTAAGCTGCTTCAACGTCTTTTTCAAGAAGATTTCTTAAATCAGGCAGAAAGCTGATAAAATCGGCTGCCAGCTTTTTAGATATTCTGGTGTTTTCAGCAATCTTTTCTTCTATGTCTGATTTATCTATACATGAAAAGCATAAGCCCGCAAGTATTTGTTCACTGAGTATTTCATTTATCTCGTCAACATAAACACCCATGTAGTATTTAATAGCAATAGGGTCAAGTGTGGTATTCCCAAAGTAACCGGGAAATATCACTTCCCTGACCTTTTCTACAAGTATTTTCATTTTTTTGACTGAAGGCATAGGCTCTCCGGAAAGATGCCTGTAGCATACATTTCCGAAAGAATTGCTTTCAGATAGCCTGTCAACAGATTCTCTCAACAGGTTTGAAACTTCATTTTCGTTATAAGTTGACATCGTTATTAAATAATGGAGTACTTAAATATCGTTCTCCTGTATCACAGACAACTGTGACT
>CAYUEI010000033.1:0-18795 GCA_964443445.1 uncultured Prolixibacteraceae bacterium
ATTTATTGTACAACAATCTTGGTAATTTACTAAAGACAGAAAATATAGGTTTAAAAAGAAATACCAATGCTGTTGATGTTCTTCATCAGATAGCAGAAAACGTACATAAACGTTCTCTTGTAGTTATTTTTTCCGATATGATTGAATCGGCTGATGCGGATCAGATTTATCATGCGCTTCAGCATTTAAGGTACAATAAGCATGAGGTAGTATTATTTCATGTTACTGATAAAAAGCATGAAGAAGAATTTGTTTATTCCAACCGGCCTCATAAGTTTATTGATCTTGAAACAGGAGAAATGATAAGGATTAAGCCCCAGGAAATCAGGCATCAGTATTCTAAATTGATGAAGGAATATGTGGAAGATTTAAAGCTTAAATGCGGACAATACCATATTGATATTATTGAAGCTGATATAAATAATGATTTTCGATTTGTTTTACAATCATACCTTATAAAAAGGGGTAAATTGTCATGATGCAAGGATAAAATCTTTTCCTTCAACCTTACCTTTTGAAATCAGAAATTCACGTACTTTACTTCGTGCAATCTTATCACCTACATATGATATTACAAATGATTCAGCATCCCAGTTGAAATCATTGAAATGGATGCAAAATGAGTCTTCAAGAGTCCTGTTTACCACATCAATATAACCCTCAATGAAAACACCTGCATTTTCAATAAACTCAACTCTTTTCCTTGATAAATGACCGGCTCCCCATATCCAGACATAGGGATGATCATTATCGTTCAACCACTGAGCAAGGAATATCGATTTTATAGTATAATATGCAGCAGGTCTGTACTTTTGTGAATTATGAATTATTCTTGATGAAACGTTATTCCAGGATAAAAGTATTTCAGGGATTTTAAATATTTTCAATCCTATACTTAACCACCTTAATATCAGTTCATAGCTTTCAGGGAAATCGCCATGTTGCAAACAACCGTGTTCATCAAGAACATTCTTTCTTACCATTAAGGAAGAGGTAACAAGGGGCTGATCAACAAACCTGTTTAAATAAATATCTTCGTATTCTGTAAGGGTATTAGTCCAGTTAGCATAATTTCTGTATGGACCCATTTTTATTTTATCACTATTGTAGTTTATAAGAGACGAAACAATATCAACCTCTTCATGTTTATTAAGAAAATCAACTTGTTTTGCCAGTCTTTCAGGAAATGAAAAATCATTTGCATCCATAAATGCAATATATGAGCCTTTGGCATTTTTAATTCCAAGATTGAAAGCATATGATAAACCCTGACGTCTTTCAGAATAAAGATTTATTCTTTTATCTTCAGATGAAAGCATCCAGGCAATATTAGGGCTATTATCGGTTGAATTATTATTAATTAAAAGTATTTGAAAATCATCAAAAGTCTGATTGAGAATACTTCTGACAGCCTTTTCAAGATTATTTTCGTTATTGCTGTAAGGAATTATAACAGATACTTTTAGCAGATACTTCTTCATGATTGAGTCAACTCCCTGAATATTGTTTCCAGATTACCTGATTTTTCATATAATGTAAGCAATGTCAGATTGTTATCCACAATAGCCTTATAAATTAAAGGACGAACATCTTCTTCAACCGAAGAGTAAACAATGAATTCATTGTTTGTCAGTGTATCAGTCTTTCTGATAAAAGAAAACTTTCTAAAGAAATCCTGAGTTATTTTTTCTGCGACAGAAATAACTACCTGCTGAGATCTTATATTCGACCACTTTTTAATCTCTTCTGTTGTGCCGTCAGCTATTATACTTCCCTTATTAAGAATTATTATCCTGTTACACAGTGCTTCTACTTCCTGCATTATATGGGTTGAAAGTATAACAGTTTTATTTTTGCTGACTTCTTTTATAAGTGATCTGATATCTTCTAACTGATTAGGGTCAAGACCTGTAGTTGGTTCATCCAGAATCAGGACATCAGGATTGTGCAAAAGGGCTTGCGCCAGTCCTACCCTTTGTTTATATCCTTTTGAAAGTGCTCCTATTTTTTTGTGTGATTCATCGCTCAGACCTGTCATTTCAATAGAATCTTCTACTTCTTTTTTCTTGTTTTGAAGATTATAAAAACCGGCAGACATCATTAAATATTCTCTCACATACATTTCGTGATAGAGAGGATTCTGTTCAGGAAGATATCCTATTGTAGATTTAAAGTCCGAATTCCCGGGAGTTACTTCTTTTCCTGAAATATAGGCTTTACCGCTATCCGAAGATAAATATCCTGTAAGAATTTTCATCATTGTTGATTTTCCTGCCCCGTTTGGACCAAGAAATCCAACTATTTCACCCGAGTTAACTTTAAAACTTAAATTATTTAAGGCTACCTGAGTTCCGTATTTTTTTAAGATGTTTTCAACCACTATAGACATAGTACAAAAGTAAAGTCACAAATTACAAAAAACAAGTACTAATGCAAATACTGATGATTATAAAAAAAGCAAATTGTCAGATGTTAGTCTGTGCTTATTTTTGTTTCTTTGATAAAATCCCGCTGTGCTTTGACTACATTGATTAAATTTAAAAGAAGTGTTTTTGTTTCTGATATTATATTGAAGAAAAGAACTGAGTTTTTTGTTGACACTACGTTGTTTTTAATCCTTCGGATTTGGCTTTTTTCTAATACTTTTAATTTTTCTACAAGAAAATTTCTTTTTTCAATAAGTTCATCAAGGCTGTCAAAACGTTTTTCTTTTAATATATAAAGGGCGAAATTGAAAAAGTTATTCAGTTCGATTCCAAATTCATTTAATTCATTTATCTGATCTTCGTTAAATGGTTTATGTTTATTTTCATAATGCTTATAAGTAGGTAGAACAACAAAGTTTATTGAATGGGCCATTTCTCTGAGATAGTCAATCGTCTGTACATAAAAATGTCCGGTATCAACCTGATCCTGCTGTAGTTTTTGAATATTTTTAAATACATTATTCTTTAAATCTTTAGCTCTGATATTAAACTTTTCAGTTTCTTCCAATGCACTTTTTAATTGTTGTTTGTCGTCATTAAAAAAGCCTTGGAAACAAAGGAAATAAGCTTTTGATGTTGAAATAATTGCCTTTACAGTACTCTTATTGCACTTTTCAATTATTTTAATTGTGTTCTCTCCTGATTCAGATATTTCATCTTCATCATCTTCAATATTTTTATGATTCTTCTTTCTAAAAAAGATATTTGAACGAATAATTATGAAAATGACAAAAGCGAACATAATAAAAACTGCAATCTTTCCACCCCAGAATAAAATCTGTGCCATTATAAAAGAAGCAGTAAAAGCTACAAAGGCAGTCAAAAACCATCCTCCTATTACTGAAAATACACCTGTTACACGATATACTGCCGATTCTCTTCCCCATGCCTTATCCGCAAGGGATGTCCCCATTGCAACCATAAAAGTTACATATGTAGTTGAAAGGGGCAATTTCAAAGATGTTCCCAGAGAAATCAGGATACTTGCTAAAATCAGATTTGAAGCAGCCCTTAGTTTGTCAAAAGCAGGCAGGTCGATTGCAGAAATTGAACTATCCGTATTTACAGGTTCAAATCTTGAGGAAACTTTATTTATGAAGCCTGGAGGTATTACTTTGCCTATTGTCTGACTTAAACCTACGCTGGCGCTAACTACAAATCTGGATATTGCAGTTGACTCAAATCTTTCTTCACCTTCACTTTGCCTTGAAAGATCTACAGATGTTTTAACGACTGACCTTGATTTCTTTGAAAAAATCAAAGCTATAACCATAATGACACCAGCTGAAAGCAATATTAAAGGGGGAGTTTTAACCTTACCGGAAAGAATTCCCATATTAAACATATCTGCAGGGATACCCGAAACAACCCATGCTTTAAATGATACAAGTCCTGCAACTGAAACGCCAATGAAATTTACAAGATCATTACCAGCAAAAGCCATTGCTAAAGAAAATGTACCCGCTAAAACGATGATTTTTAAGATATCAATCTTAAACAACATGTATAGTATCTGTAGAATAACACTCCAGACAACAAAGCTATATATGAAAATTACAGCCATATGTGAGCTGATCCACAATTTTAATTCATCTGTCATGAAGACTGCATCTTTAGCTCCAATGACAATTAAAAAATAAGTAATTACTGCAATAGCAAGACCACCATACATCGACCCGAAGTATTTTAACCTCTTGTCATAACGGAATGTAAATAAAACTCTGGTCAACCAGTGGATTGTTATTCCAATAACAAATGCAATTGCTACCGAAACCAGAATCCCCAGTATTATTGCCAAAGCTTTTTCTGAATTTATATATTTTCCAAGATTGCCCAAGGTTTCCCCTGTCATTTTCATTTTCACAAATGCAACCGAAACTGATGATCCTAATAATTCAAAAACAATGGAAACAGTTGTAGATGTTGGATAGCCAAATGTGTTAAACAAATCAAGGATAATAATATCTGTTAGAGTAACCGCTAAAAAAATCAGCATAACATCACTAAAAACAAACATTTGAGGATTGAATACCCCTTTACGGGCAACCTCCATCATCCCATCCGAAAATGTTGTTCCTATAAGTATACCTATTGCTGCAATACTAAAAATCAACCATTTTGGAGCAGCTTTTGACCCTATTGCAGAGTTTAAGAAATTTACGGCATCGTTACTAACACCAACAACCAAATCTATTGCAGCCAGCGAAAATAAAATTATTACAAGAAGTAAATAATATTCACTCATTCTTTGTTGTTATGGTTTAGTAAACTTATCACCCAAAGTTATCAACAAAACTAAAAGCAATATTTATATATTTCATTTTTTGTTTCTTAAGAAATTGTTAAGTAAAAGTAAATTTTAATGTAATGAGTATTTACACCTCTTTTTGCTTAAATTTGTTTCAATATGATTTAGCATTGCAAATAAATTTTAAGGTGTAAATAGTTAACTATTTCTTGTATGAAAAGTCTCAGACCTAAATTTATAGCATTTTGGGTTTCCATTTTGTTATCTGCTTTAATAACAACTTTGGGTTACATTTTTATCACATATTTTAAAGACGATTCCTGGTTATATGTTGTAGTAATCATTATTATCATCGCTATAATCTTCATTGTTACCAGTTTCTTTATTGGTAAACTGATAGAATTTAAATTAAAACCCATTTTTAAAATTATCAGGGAGGTTCCTCTTGATGAAACCAGAAAGAATAACCCTTTAGAATCCCAGGAATCATTCAGCATCGACTTGAATGCTGAAGTAACTAAATGGGCAAACCTCAAACAGGATGAAATTAAAAGGCTTAAAGACCTAGAACGATACAGAAAAGAATTTGTAGGTAATGTTTCTCACGAATTGAAAACACCCATCTTCAATATTCAGGGATATATTTTGACTCTTATAGACGGAGGTATTGACGATCCCCGTATTAACAAATTATATCTTGAACGCACTGTTAAGAGTATAGACAGGATGATTTCCATTGTTGAAGATCTTGAATCTATAAATAAACTTGAATCAGGTGAATTAAAACTAGTGAAGGAGCCTTTTAATCTTATTCGGCTTGTAGAAGATGTTTTTGAAATTGAAGCAATGATTGCTAAAGAACGGAAAATAAGCCTTGAAATCTGTACTCCAATTGAAAAGCCCGTTAAAGTTTTTGCCGATAAGAACAGAATTATGGAAGTAATCAGCAACCTTGTCGTTAATGGTATAAAGTACGGTAAAAAAGGAGGCTATGTTAAAGTTGGTTTCTTTGATATGGATGAACATATTGTCATTGAAATACAGGATAACGGTATTGGTGTTGAAAAAGAACAGCTGCCCCGTATTTTCGAACGATTCTACAGGGTCGATAAACATCGGTCAAGAGAACAAGGCGGAACAGGATTGGGGCTTTCTATCGTTAAGCATATTATTGAAGCCCATGAGCAGACTATAAGTGTAAAAAGCCAGCCGGATGTAGGTACAACTTTTAGCTTTACTTTGCAAAAGGCTAACTTATAAATGAATTTTTGTAAAGTTTAATGACAGATTGTTTGTTCATAAAATGATGTTGATTATTTTTAAAAAAAATATATAAAATGAGCGAAGAAAAAATAATATTACTGGTAGATGATGAAACAGATATACTGGAGTTTATCAGTTATAACCTTGAAAAAGAAGGATACAAGGTTTATACCGCACAAAACGGAAAGGATGCAATCAGAATCGCTGAAAAAATAGATCCCGATCTTATCATCCTCGATGTTATGATGCCTGAAATGGATGGTATTGTTACTTGTGAGGAACTTCGCAAAATTCCCAAACTTAAAAATACTGTGATTACTTTCCTTACTGCCAGAAGTGAGGACTATTCTCAGATTGCCGGATTCGAAGCTGGTGCTGATGATTATATCACCAAGCCTATACGCCCTAAAGTGCTGGTAAGCAGAGTTAAAGCCCTTACAAAAAGATCTTCAGTTGTTGAAGAAGAAGCTCCCGTCGCTGATGAAACTACTATTAATATCGGTTCTCTTACAATCGACCGTGAGCGATATATGATAAGTTCAAATGGGCAGGAAATGGTCCTTCCCCGAAAAGAATTTGAATTGCTTTCTTTACTTGCCTCAAAACCCGGTAAAGTGTTTACTCGTGAAGAAATTTATTCTTCTGTATGGGGAGAACAAGTTATCGTAGGAGACAGAACCATTGATGTACACATTAGGAAGTTGAGAGAAAAGATTGGTGATGAACATATTAAAACCCTGAAAGGAATAGGTTATAAATTTGTTGATTAATATCAAATAAAGATAATTAAAGAAAACATAACTATAAATCCTGCTATGAATCCGGCATAAACTTGTGCCGGATTATTTTTTTCATTATAAATCAGTGTTGTAGCTACAACTCCCGATAATAAAACCATCACAATAATCGCTGGTAGTAAATCCATACCGTATTTTAAACTTAATGCAATTAATGTTGCTACTATTCCCCCAAATGAAGCAGTATGACCTGATATATTCCATCTTAAGGAAATAGCTATCAAAAGGATAAGTATGATACTTGACCCAATCATAAGAAATCTGAATAATCCCGGAATAGGTAATCTGCCCAATAATTGTGCACCTAAGAATATGCTAAAGGCAGTGAAAAAATAAGATATTGCCCTGTCGTGTATATGACTCATTATTTTTGTAGAAAGCTGACTTCTGGAAATAAGACCAATGAATGATAATGGAAGTAAACAACTTGATAAAAATACTATTAGTATTACAATGGTTTTTATTCGTCCAGGATATAACTCAAATCCTGGTATATGGTTCATAATTAAAAGAATACCAATAGTAGGTATGATGAAAGGATTTAGAATATTGATTACTATCCGGGATATGACTTTCAGGTACTTTTCATTCATTACTTAAGTATAAATGGTGTAATATTCCTGTAATTTTATTTTTAAAGTTCTTTTCTTAAACGGGCTACAGGAATATTAAGCTGCTCCCTGTATTTGGCAATTGTCCTTCTTGCAATTGGATACCCTTTTTCTTTAAGAATCTCTGCCAGCCTGTCATCAGTTACAGGTAGCCTCTTGTTCTCATTGTCAACCACATCCTGAAGTATCTTCTTTATCTTTCTTGTCGAAACTTCTTCACCTGACTCATCCTGCATAGATTCAGAAAAGAAGTATTTCAATGGATATATTCCAAAGTGAGTTTGTATATATTTACTGTTCGAAACCCTTGAGATTGTTGATATATCAAGCCCTGTTTTATAAGCAATATCTTTAAGAATCATTGGTTTTAACTTAGCATCGTCACCATCAATGAAAAATTCCTTTTGATATTCAATTATTGCATTCATGGTTAAAAGTAATGTCTGATGCCTTTGTTTTATTGCATCGATAAACCATTTAGCTGAATCGAGCTTTTGTTTTACAAATATTACAGCATCCTTCTGATCCTTCGATTGGTCTTTTTTATTTTCATTATATGCCCTCAGCATATTTGCATAGGCAGTACTTATTCTTAGATCAGGAACGTTTCCTTTTGTTAGAAAAGCATTCATCTGATTATCATTTATATCAAGGATGAAATCAGGTGTGATTGCCTGATCGGCTTTATTTAGAGGATTACTGTATGAACCTCCTGGCTTTGGGTTTAATTTCACTATTTCCTCAATGGCATCCCTTAAATCATCTTCATCAAGGTTGAGGCGTAACATTATCTTGTCATAATGCTTTTTAGTGAACTCTTCAAACTGACCTTCAATGAGCTTAATGGCATTTTCTATTATTACTGTTTTATGCTCTTTCTTTTTAAGCTGAAGTAAAAGACATTCACGTAAGTCTCTTGCTCCTATTCCCGGAGGATCAAGCTCCTGGACAACATTTAAAAGATCGGACATTTCTTTATCACTGACTTCAAGATTCAAATTGAACGCCAGATCATCAACCATTGCTTCAATTTCCCTTCTTAAATATCCGTCTTCATCTATATTCCCAATTATATATTCTGCAATCTGAGCTTGCCTATCATCCAAATCAAGGAGTCCCAGCTGTTCAATAAGAAATTCATGAAATGTAGAACCTATTGAAAATGGAATTTCTTCCTTTTTATCGTCTTTTGAATAATTTGTGGTCTTGTATTTATAGGAAGGCTCGTCATTTATATACTCATCAATTGAAATATCGGAGTCAACACTGTCCGAAGAATCATTACCGGAGTCCTGGTCATTATCATTCTTCGCTGCATCTATTTCAAGTACAGGATTTTCTTCAAGTTCTTTCTTTATCCTTTGTTCAAGCTGAAGCGCAGGTAACTCCAACAACTTGATCATCTGTATCTGTTGCGGTGATAACTTCTGAAGCAGCTTCTGCTGCAATGATAAATTCTGCCCTGCCATATCTTAATTAAAAAAAGTATGGTATAAAATTACAAAATAAGAGCAGATTTCCTTGCTTATCTTTAAAATTCGCAGTTTTTTGGAGTACGTGCAAATGGAATTACATCCCTGATATTTCCCATTCCTGTTACAAAGGTTATCAGTCGTTCAAAACCAAGGCCAAAACCACTGTGAGGAACTGATCCATATCTACGGGTATCCAGATACCAATCCATTTCTTTTTTGGGTATTCCCATTTTATCCATTTTGGCTTCCAGGACTTCAAGATTTTCCTCGCGTTGTGAACCTCCGATAATCTCACCTATCTGAGGGAACAACACATCCATTGCAGCTACAGTATTACCGTCAGGATTAACCTTCATGTAAAATGCTTTTATCCCTGCCGGATAATCAATTAAGATAACGGGCTTTTTGAAATGTGTTTCTACAAGATAACGTTCATGTTCACTTTGAAGATCTGTACCGAATCCTTTAATAGGATACTGGAATTTACCCTTCTGATTGTGTTTCGAATTTTCAAGTATTGAAATAGCTTCTGTATATGTTAAACGTACGAAGTCATTATCTACAACAAATTTGAGCTTTTCAATAAGCTCCATTGACCTTTCTGCAACTGGCTTGTCTTTTTCTTCCTGTTGCTGCCTTTGACTTAAAAACAACAAATCATCCATGCAGTTGTCCAAAGCATATTTGATGAGATACTTTAGAAATTCTTCTGCAAGATCCATATTGTCATTGATATCATAAAATGCCATTTCCGGTTCTATCATCCAGAATTCGGCAAGGTGGCGTGATGTATTTGAGTTTTCTGCTCTGAAGGTAGGACCAAATGTGTAAATCTTTGATAAAGCCATTGCTGCAAGTTCACCTTCAAGCTGACCTGATACTGTCAGGTTGGTTGCTTTCCCAAAGAAATCCTGGCTGTAATCAATTTTACCTTCTTCTGTCCTTGGAAGATTGTTCAGATCAAGGGTTGTTACCTGAAACATTTCTCCTGCTCCCTCGGCATCAGAAGCTGTAATTATTGGAGTATGTATATTGAAGAATCCTTTGTCGGTGAAGAATTTATGAACAGCAAATATCATTGAATGTCTTACTCTGAATATTGCCCCGAAAGTGTTTGTTCTGAAACGAAGATGTGCAATTTCCCTCAGGAATTCCAGGCTATGCCTTTTGGGTTGCAATGGAAACTTGTCAGGATCAGCTTCTCCAACTACTTCTATTTCTTTTGCAACGACTTCAACCCGTTGCTGACCACCCGATTCAATCAGCTCTCCAATAACAGTAAGAGCTGCTCCGGTATTTATCTTTTTTAAAAGCGCTTCATCAAAATTATTAACATCAGCAACTATCTGAAGATTATGGATAACAGTTCCGTCATTAAGGTTTATGAAGTTTACATTTTTACTTTCACGTTTTGTACGAACCCAGCCACTTACTTTAATAGTGCTGCCAAATGCTTCCGATTTCAATATTTCTTTAATCTCCTGACGTTTCATAATGCTAAAAATTAATATTTAAAGATTGACAAAGGTAAAATTTTTTGTAAAAAACAAGTTTTAAGTAATGTCGATCTTTTAAATGTTAAGAAATATAAAACCTGAAGCAAGAATGACTTTTATTGTTTTAGTGAATCCCTTTTTTGAATGAAACCTTCTTTCAATTCATGGAAAAGTTCTTTTACTGAAATAATTTTGGTTGCCATGAAAGCATTTGATCCACAGAATGCATATCCTGATTTCATATTTCCCTTTGCAGCATTGTACAATGCAGTTACAATACAGTAGGGACTCCTGCTTATATCGCAAGTTTTGATACAATGGAAGGGACAGGTTTTTGGTATTTTTAATCCAAGCTTTACTTTATCAAGAAAATTGTTGCCAATAGCCCTGCCGGGCATTCCAACCGGACTCTGAATAATTTCAATTTCACTTTCTTTTAAATCAATATAAGTTTGTTTGAATTTTTCAGAAGCATCGCATTCATAGGTAGTTACAAATCTGGTTCCAAGCTGAACTCCTTTTGCTCCCTTTTGCATGATATTATAAATATCTTCGCCATCATACAAACCGCCTGCTGCGATTACAGGTATTTCCTTATTATACATATCTTCGAAGAAACGTACTTCATTTACTACTTCAGGTACTATTTCTTCTAGTGAAAAACTTTTATCTTCAATCTGGTCACGCTTAAATCCAAGATGACCTCCTGCTTTGGGACCTTCAACAACGAAAGCATCAGGCAGGTAATCGTAATTTGATTTCCATTTCATACAGATAATCTTTGCCGCTTTTCCTGATGATACTATTGGAACCAATTTTGTTGTACTGTCTTTTTTTAGAAATCCGGGTAAGTTTAAAGGTAAGCCTGCTCCTGCAAAAATGATATCAGCTTTTTCAGCGATGGTAGTGCGCACCATATCTTCAAAATTTGTAAGCGCACCCATAATATTGACACCAATTATTCCTTTAGTTGCTTGCCTTGCCTTTTTGATTTCTTCTTTCAATCCTTCGATACTGGCTTGCAGATAATCTTTTGATTTATGCTTATATAGTAAACCTAACCCTGCGCATGAAATAACCCCAACTCCTCCTTCATTTGCAACTGCTGTTGCTAGTCCTGATAATGAAATACCAACACCCATTCCACCCTGAAAAATAGGGACAGGTATATTTAATCCCCCCAGTGATAACCCTTTCATTTTGTATATTTTAATTTTTCAAGGGCGCAAACCTAATTAAAAATGAACAGAGTATGTTGTATATGGAAATATACATATAGGGAATGTCATAAAAATATTCTTATATATTAGATATTCAACATTATAATATATCAAAGGGAAAACGTCTTTTCGATTTTTACACTCAAAAGTTTGTATGTTCTTTTTTAAACGATTCTTGAGTCTAATGATTTTTGCCTGAATATATAGACACTCCATATGCACCATATTAGTACCTCAACCGTATCAAATACCATAAGAGATTGATACTGAACCTTAATTTATCACATTTTTTTGAAAGATCATTGATAATTATTTATTGACATATGTAGCTTAGAAATTTATTTGTTATCAATGATATTTTTAAAGACTCCTTTTTCTGTTATATATCCTGATACAAGTATTGCCGGTGTAACATCAAAGCCATAATTCGAAATATTACTTTGATCCGGAACAACTTGTATTTTTCCTTCTTTTCCTTCTATGAACCTGACTTCATCTGTACTTCTTTCTTCAATCACGATTTCCTTCAACCCGTCGTTAATTGAGTAATCTATTGATGATGAAGGCAATGCCACATAAAAAGGAATGTTATTGTCGAACGCTGCCAAGGCTTTTAAATAAGTGCCGATTTTATTGCAGACATCTCCCGACCTTGTAGTTCTGTCGCTTCCAACTATAACCATATCAACCATTCCATGTTGCATGAGATGCCCTCCGGCATTGTCTGTAATCACAGTATGAGGGACGCCTTCCTGATATAATTCAAAAGCAGTAAGCCTGCTACCCTGATTCCGGGGACGTGTTTCATCTACCCAGACATGCACTTTTATTCCTTTTTGGTGGGCCTTATATATTGGAGCAAGAGCTGTTCCCCAATCTATACATGCCAGCCAGCCGGCATTACAATGAGTAAGTATATTGACAATTTCGCCATTCTTACTTTGTGAAATTTCTTCAATCAATGAAAGTCCATGATCTCCTATTAAACTGCAATTTTCAATCTCTTTTTGTTTTATTTGGCCGGCCATGTTAAAAGCAGCTGCTTTTGCTTCTTCAACTGAAGATATTCCTTTTAATACAGACAACATTTCATCAACAGCCCACGAAAGGTTTACTGCTGTGGGTCGGGCAGTTTTCATTTTATTGCAAAGATCTTCAATATGATTTAGTAGTTTATCTTTCTTTTCATAATCAAGTAATCCCAGATAAATTCCATAAGCAGCAGTAACTCCGATAAGTGGGGCACCTCTGACTGTCATGTCTTTGATTGCATGGAATGAATCATTGAAAGTCTTAAGATTCCGGATATTGAATTCAAAAGGCAGTTTCTGCTGATCAATGATTTTTATCACTTCCCGGTTTTCTTCTGAGCACCAGATTGTGTGAAAATGTTGCCCGTTTATTTTCATGGCTTTTCCTGATTATTAACTTTGCAGCAATTTATAATTTTTGATGATAACCATGTACGATAATATTAAAAATGTAGTGCTTGACCTTGGTGGAGTATTGTATGATATTGATCCTGAAAAGACTTTTAAAGAGCTTTTAAATCTTTTTACACCAGGATTAAGCAAAACTGAAATTATTGATGGCATTCCTGAAGTTGTTTATGCAATGGAAACAGGCAGATGGTCGGATGAGTATTTCATTTGCAGGATTAAAGAAAAATGCAGACCGGAGGTTACAGAAGATGATATTATTAACGCATGGAATAAGATTCTGATTAGATTTCCTGAGGAAAGAATAAGCATGGTAAAAAATCTGGCAAACCGATACAGACTTTTTTTGTTGAGCAATACCAATAGTATTCATATCCGGTACTTTGAACACTTGTTTATGCAAAACAATAGATTTTCAATGCATGATCTTTTTGAGAAAATTTATTATTCTTCTGAAATAGGTTTCCGTAAACCTGATAAACAGGCTTTTCAGCATGTACTTGCCGATTCTGGGTTAGAGGCGTCTGAAACTCTGATGATAGACGACAGGCTGGATAATTGTTTAGGAGCAGAATCGGTTGGAATGAAATACTTGCTGGTTCCTGAAAATACGGGACTTGAAGAAGTTATTGATAAAATACTATGATTAAGCAATTATCTTATTGAAAAATGCTTTATAAAATACTGATTTTACCTTGTTACACTGAATTTCTTACTAGTTTCAAAACCGACTGAATTAATCCTCATAATATATAATCCGATCGGCATATTGTTCGCATTAATTTCAGCATATTCTTTGTTTTCACCTGATTGAGTCATTAACAATCTTCCCCTCATATCAAAAAGCTGTATTTCCTTTAATCTGTTTTCACTCATTATAAGATATTGATTATTACCTCTGTTAATGAGTCTTATTTTTTCAGGCACCTTATCAGAACTGAATTTCTTCATTTCAGATGATGAGACATTGCCCTGGCATTTATTAATTTGTTCAATTGTAGCTTTATATTTGGGAGCGGGTATTTTTGCAGTATCCTGATCAAGAGTTTCAAGGATTCCCCAGCTTCCGTATTTTGCACTTAAACCAGCTATGAAAGAAAAATTCATATAAGTTGCTTCTTCACCTTCAGGTATAATGCTTTCAATTATTCCATACCACTCCTTATAAAGGTTGTACATTGCAGTATCGCGCTGAAGATCGAGAAGTGCCTGAGCATATGAAGGTTCTTCCCCAAATGGTGATGGAGTAATGTGTTGTCCGGCTTCGTAATAAACCATTGGTACACCAAGTTTTTTGCCGATTTCTTTGTATTGGCTTTTTATCCATTCAATTTCATTGGTAGTCCTGTTTTTTCTTACAAGTCTTGCTATGTCTGCGGCAGTTGCTTTTTCTCCAAGAATATCAAGTTCAGCGTCAGCTTCCTCACCTAATCCAAAGTAACCGGTGATAGCTACAGCATCAAAACTTCCCTTTTTCAAGTTGAAAATAGTTCTGTTTGCCACATCCTGCCAGGCTGTCTGGACACCGGCCACGCGGATCAACCTGTCAGGTTCATCGCTAAACACTTCTGTCCAGATATCAAGGGTATTTTGAATATGGTCGACGATGCCTTCGGGCCAGGAGATACCCCGGCCAACGCAGAAGAAAGTGTTGAGCCATTGTGTTTGACCAAACATCCAGTTCCATATTTCATTACTGTATTCGGCATAAACTTTAAGATTAGGATTCAATCTTTCTTTAATAAGCTTTGCCATTTCTTGTATATATTCATCAGATGCACAATGAGGTACACAAACCCACATGTCCTTTTGAAGTTCATTGCATAAATCGCACATTATCTCGTATGGAACGCCCTTATTTGTTGCCCAGGTAAAATAACCGGGTTTACTTCTTTCATTCCATCCGCTAAGGATTGTATCTTTCGGCTCATCATCGCAAGTCCACATATAATCATGTCCCCAGTTGTTAGTTTGCCCCCAGTCCATAAACCTTAAAGCCATAAAGGGATCGAGTTTTTCAAGGAAGAGCGGATTAAACGGATGATCCATATAGTTTTTTTCCTGGCCGGGCATAATCAGCCTGATATTCCGGATGTGATCGCCCTTTATGCTTCTTTTGATTTTCAAATCAAGATATCCGTCATCTTCAGGTGGAGTAATTCTGACTTCAATTCTTCCGGGTTTTTGTGATATAATTTCGCCGTTTCCTCCAAAGCTTATTTCTCCCCGGCCATCATAGAGTAAAATATAAACACCTTTTTCCCAGGCTTTTAGACCTGCCCAGCATGAAAAAACAGTCTGAGAATCTTCAAGAGCTAATCCATCTATTAAAAATGGAACTTCAAGAGGATAGCCATTCTCGTCATATTCAATACGATCCTGAAGTTCAGTATTCCATTCATTAATTCCGTTATCGATCCAGTCGGTATAATTGCGTGTTCCCCAGGTGCGTGTATTTCTCATCATATCAACGAAAGGCATTTCAGTCATCCAGTCGCTGATTCCGGAGAGGTTGGTACCAACCTTAAGCTTACAGTCATTATTTTGAGAAAGCAGGGAGAACGGGGTCAGATTAACAAGAATAAAGAGAAAAAGGGCAATATTTTTTTTCATAATTATAAAAATTACAACAGGCTAATAACATATAAAGTTGGTGAATTATTGTGAAAAAGGCAAAATTGAGTTAAAGTAAACAGATTTGGTTTGGCAGTAGTAAAGAACAATAAATTTTGGAAAATGATTATTTGGGATTATAATGCTTTAAGATATGTATTAAGGTGTTAAAATATTATGAAAAGATAATAGGATTTAATAAAATTGTAATACAAGTTTTAAATGTCCTGATTTTAGTTTTTTCAAATAAGTTTAAATAAAGAGGATGTATTCTTCGGAATCTATAAACCGCTGTAAATAGAGATTAAAACAGGATGAGATGCAAAAAATAGTTGAATTATTAACTTAAAAAATCATAACAATGTTAAAAGGAATTTCTCCATTACTGAGTCCGGATTTACTGGCTGTATTAACAAGAATGGGACATGGCGATGAAATTGTACTTGCTGATGCTCATTTCCCGGGCGAATCGTTTAATGAAAGAGTTTTACGGGCCGACGGACTTAGAATCCCTGACTTACTGGAAGCCATACTTCCGCTTTTCGAACTCGACAGCTATGTGCCACATCCATTAGCTATGATGGCTGCTGTGAAAGGTGACCTGCTTGACCCCGAAGTTGAAAGAAGCTATCTTGCTGCTATCCACAAAACAAATCCGGATGCCCCTTCAATTGAACGTATTGACAGGTTTGCCTTCTACGAACGAACAAAAAGTGCCTTTGCTGTTGTTATGACAGGCGAAACTGCAAAATATGGCAATATTATCTTAAAGAAGGGTGTTACCGGAAAATAATTGCTGTTTGAGATATACGAAAAACAGACAAAAACAAAATACATAGTATGAAAACACAAGAAAATAATACAGTTCTTAATACGCCATTAGTCACATTGAATAATGGTTTGAAAATACCGGCCATTGGCCTGGGAACTTTTGGTTCCGATAATTACAATGCACAACAAATAGCTCAGGCCGTTGATTTTGCTATCAGAAACGGATATCGCCATATTGACTGTGCATCGGTATATATGAATGAAGCTGAAATTGGAGAAACAATTTCTAAATTGATAGAAGAGGGAGTTGTTGCCCGTGAAGATCTCTGGATAACTTCGAAAGTATGGAACAACGCACACGGAGAGGGACAGGTCATCGAATCGTGCAAGAAATCGTTGAAAGATTTAAAGCTTGATTATCTGGATTTATACCTTGTTCACTGGCCATTTCCAAATTATCATGCACCCGGCTGCGATGGTGATGCCCGGAATCCTGATTCAAAACCTTATATCCATGAAGAATACATGGTTGCCTGGAGGCAAATGGAGCAATTAGTTGAAATGGGATTGGTGAAATCTATTGGAACTTCCAATATGACTATTCCCAAGATGGAACTTTTGCTCAAGGATGCAAAAATAAAACCGGTTGTTAATGAGATGGAAATACATCCTCACTTTCAGCAACCAGAGCTTTTTGATTATCTTGTTAATAATAATATTCAACCTATTGGATACTCACCGATAGGATCACCCAAGCGACCTGAGCGAGACCGTACAGCTGATGATACAGTTGATATTGAAGACCCTGTAATCATGAAAATTGCAGAAAGGTTTCAGATTCATCCTGCCGAAGTTTGCATTAAATGGGCAATACAGCGAGGTGAAATTGTAATTCCATTTTCAGTTACACCATCAAAAATCATAAGCAACTTAAAAGCTTCTGCCGGAGAACAATTAACCGATGAAGAAATGGAAAAAATTGCCGGTATCGATAAGAAATGCCGATTGATTAAAGGGCAGGTTTTCCTTTGGGAAGGAGCTGGAAGCTGGGAAGATTTATGGGATTTAGATGGGATTATAAGTGCTTAAAAACAGAGCACTATTAATTGAAAGGAATTAGAAAACGCAGATGATATTTTGATAATTTAAGTTTAAAAATAAAAGATACTGATTATATGACAAATAAAATGAAAGCTGCCTTTTTGCCAGGCAACAGTACCGTTGAATTTAAAGAAGTAGATATACCGCAACCCGGACATGGGGAAGTCCTTATCAGGATGAAAGCATCAACAATTTGTGGGAGTGATATAAGGGCAATATATCGTGAACACCTGGGTAAAGGTCCTGAAGCATACCAGAATAAAATTGCAGGGCATGAGCCCAGCGGACAAATAGTGAAATGTGGCCCGGGTAACAAACGCTTTAAAGAAGGGGACAGGGTAGTGGTTTATCATATATCCGGTTGTGGTGTTTGTAACGATTGCCGCCGTGGTTATATGATTTCATGCTCCAGTCCTTTACGTGCAGCGTATGGTTGGCAACGTGACGGAGGCATGGCTCCTTATATGCTGGCTGAAGAAAAAGATTGTGTATTGTTACCCGATGAATTGACTTATCTCGATGGAGCCCAGATCGCTTGTGGTTTTGGAACAGTATACGAAGGATTGGAAAAAATTGGTGTTTCAGGTAATGATGCAGTTTTGGTTGTTGGCTTAGGGCCTGTTGGACTGGCGGCATTGATGTTGGCGAAAGCACTGGGAGCAAATCTTCTCGTTGGTGTTGATACGGTGGAAGAACGTTGCAATATTGCCAGGAACCTTGGTCTTGCAGATAAAGTATTTATGGCTGGTCCTGATACTCTTGGACAAGTGAAAGGTTGTACTTATCAGGGGAAAGGATTTGAGAAAACTGTTGATTGTTCGGGCAATACTCATGGACGGCAGTTAGCAATAAGGGCAACGAGGCAATGGGGAAAAATGGTTATGATTGGCGAAGGAGGGACAGTTGAATTCAACCCAAGTCCGGATATTATACATGAGCAAAAGACAATTTACGGTTCTTGGGTAACCAATATCTGGCGAATGGAAGAATTGGTAGAAAGGTTGGTTCGCTGGGGAATTCATCCCGAAGATCTAGTAACTAATCGTTTTTCGTTAGATGAAGCAGATAAGGCCTATGAGCTTATGAACAAGGGCACTTGTGGCAAAGTGGCAGTTGTTTTTGATGAATAATTGATCAACAATGAATGACAAACTATATCTCCTGGCTATGACGCCCTTTCAGCTTCATTAATTTTGCAGGAATGGGGTGGTGCAGGAAGTATTTCAGTAGTTTAAGATAAGCAACCGGATATTTCATCTATCGGGAACTGTGGCA